>NZ_NHSG01000477.1:0-9422 GCF_020024005.1 Streptomyces purpurogeneiscleroticus | reverse complement strand
CTCCGTCTCCTCTGCGATGCGGGCCGGGGCGGCCCCGGCCGGTGCCGTACCGGCCGGATCGGCGTCGTCGGGGGCCGTGCCGTCGGGGAGCGCGCCGTCCGGGCCCGCGCCGTCCGGGCCCGCGCCGGACATCAGATGGGCGTACTCCGCGCTCTCCCGCAGCAGCTGCTGATGCGTGCCGACGGCGGTGATGCGGCCGCCGGAGAGCAGCGCGACCCGGTCGGCGAGCAGGACCGTGGAGGGGCGGTGCGCGACGATCAGCGCGGTCGTGGTCGCCAGCACCTCGCGCAGCGCGGCCTCCACCCGCGCCTCGGTGTGCACGTCCAGCGCGGAGAGCGGGTCGTCCAGGACGAGGAAGCGCGGGGACCCGACCACCGCGCGGGCCAGCGCGAGCCGCTGCCGCTGCCCGCCGGACAGGCTCAGCCCCTGCTCGCCGACCTGGGTGTGCTCGGCCTGCGGCAGCGCGGCGACGAACTCGTGCGCCTGGGCGACCCGCAGCGCCCGCCGCACGCCGTCCTCGTCCGCCTCCTCGCCGCCCATCAGGACGTTCTCCGCCGCGCTCGCCGAGAAGAGGGTGGGTTCCTCGAAGGCCACCGCGACCAGCGATCGCAGCTCGTCCCGCGGCAGGGTCATGATGTCGCGCCCGTCCAGGGTGATCCGGCCGCCGGTGGCGTCGTACAGCCGCGGCACCAGCGCGGTGAGCGTGGTCTTGCCGCTGCCCGTGGCACCCACCAGGGCCATCGTCTCGCCGGGCCGGACGTGCAGGTCGACGCCGCGCAGCGTGGGCGGCGCGCCGGCGGGCGCGTCGGGGTAGCGGAACTCCACGCCGGTGAGAGCGAGGCCGTCGGGGGCCGGGGCGCCGGGGGCGGCCGGGAGTACGGACGCGTCGGCCGCATCCGCCTCCGGTACGTCCATGACCTCGAAGTACCGGTCCGCCGCGGTCGCCGATTCATTGCTGATCGCCAGCAGGAAGCCGATGGACTCCACCGGCCAGCGCAGCGCCAGCGCGGTGGACAGGAACGCCACGAGCGTGCCCGCCGACAGGTCACCGTCGGCGACCTGGACCGTACCGAGGATCAGCGCGGCCCCGATGGCGGTCTCCGGCAGGACCGTGATGACGCCCCAGATCGCGGCGAGCAGCCGGGCCTTGTGCAGCTCGGTGGCGCGCAGCTCGTGGGTGAGGGCGGTGTAGGCGCGGGCCTGGGCGCGGTGCCGGCCGAAGCCCTTGATGATGCGGATGCCCAGTACCGACTCCTCGACCAGCGTGGTCAGGTCGCCGACCTGGTCCTGCGAACGGCGCGCCGCGACGGAGTACTTCGCCTCGAACACCGAGCAGAGCACCACCAGCGGCACGATCGGCACGAGCAGGACCAGCCCCAGCGACCAGCGCTGGGCGAGCAGGATGGCGCAGCCGGCGAGGATCGTGACGCCGTTGACGAACAGAAAAGTCAGCGGGAAGGCCAGGAACATCCGCAGCAGCTGCAGGTCGGTCGTGCCGCGGGAGAGCAGCTGCCCGGTGGGCCAGCGGTCGTGGAAGGCCACCGGCAGCCGCTGGAGATGGCGGTACAGCGCGGCGCGCATGGCCGCCTCGACGCTCGCCAGCGGCCGCGCGACCAGCCACCGGCGCAGTCCGAAGAGCCCGGCCTCGGCGAGCCCGAGAAGCAGCAGGATGCCGCCGCCCAGCCGGATGCCGGCCGTGTCCCGCTCCGCGACCGGCCCGTCCACCAGCCACTTCAGTACGAGCGGGATGAGCAGGCCGGTGCCGGACGCCAGGACGGCGACGCCCGCCGCGCCGGCCAGCCGGGCCCGTACGGGGCGGACGTACGGCCACAGGCGCAGCAGCGATCGCACGGGGGAGCGGGGAGTGGGGACGGCGGACTCGGGGTGGTGCGCGTCATCGCTCATCAGCAGTGAGCGTAGAAGTCACCACTGACAATCCTCACGGGGTTTTTCCCCGATGCGGCCCGCTGCGGCCCGGGGCGGGCGGCCCCGGGCCGGGCGGTCACCGCCCGGCCCGCAGCAGCCACACCGCCCGTCCCGGCATCTCCACCTCGGCACCCGCCGCGTACGCCGTGCCCGGCGCCGCCTCCTGGTCCTCCCGCGCGGTGTCGACGAGGAGTTCATACGTACGGGCCCATGGCGCGTCCGGAAGGGTGAAGCGGCCCGGCGCCTCCCCGGCGTGCAGCACGACGAGGAAGCTGTCGTCGGTGACCGGCAGCCCGCGCTCGTCCCGCTGCGGGATGTCCGTACCGGACAGGAACATGCTCAGGCCCGCGGCGTGCGCGTACCAGTCCGCGTCCGTCATCTCCGTGCCCGCCGGCGTGAACCACGCCAGGTCCCGCAACCCGTCGGGCCCCTGCGGCCGCCCCGAGAAGAAGGCGCGGCGGCGCAGCACCGGATGCGCCCGGCGCAGCGTGATCAGCCGCGCCACCAGCTCGGTCAGCGGCCGCCACTCCGGATCGTCCGCCAGCGACCAGTCCAGCCAGCCCAGCTCGTTGTCCTGGCAGTAGCCGTTGTTGTTGCCGTGCTGGGTACGGCCCAGCTCGTCGCCCGCGACCAGCATCGGCACGCCCGTGGAGAGCAGCAGCGTGGTGAGGAGGTTGCGCAGCTGGCGGCGGCGGAGCGCCTTGATGTCCGGGTCGTCGGTCTCGCCCTCGGCGCCGCAGTTCCACGAGCGGTTGTCGTCCGTGCCGTCGCGGTTGGCCTCACCATTGGCCTCGTTGTGCTTGTGCTCGTAGGAGACCAGGTCGCGCAGGGTGAAGCCGTCGTGCGCGGTGATGAAGTTGACCGACGCCTGCGGGCGGCGGCCGCCCCAGGCGTACAGGTCGCTGGAGCCGGACAGCCGGTACCCCAGGTCGCGGACGTCCGGATACGCGCCGCGCCAGAAGTCGCGCACGGCGTCGCGGTACCGGTCGTTCCACTCCGTCCACAGCGGCGGGAACGCCCCGACCTGATACCCGCCCATCCCCACGTCCCACGGCTCGGCGATCAGCTTCACCCGGCGCAGCACCGGGTCCTGCGCGATCACCGCGAGGAACGGCGAGAGCATGTCCACGTCGTGCATGGACCGGGCGAGCGCCGCGGCCAGGTCGAAGCGGAAGCCGTCCACGCCCATCTCGGTGACCCAGTAGCGCAGCGAGTCGGTGATCAGGCGCAGCACGTGGGGCTGGACGACGTGCAGGGTGTTGCCGCAGCCGGTGTAGTCGGCGTACCGGCGCGGGTCCTGCTGGAGGCGGTAGTAGCCCCGGTTGTCTATGCCGCGCAGGGACAGCATCGGGCCCATCTCGTTCGCCTCGGCCGTGTGGTTGTAGACCACGTCGAGGATGACCTCGATGCCGGCGTCGTGCAGCGCGCGCACCATCCGGCGGAACTCGCCCACCTGCTGGCCGCGCGTCCCGGACGCGGCGTACGCGGCGTGCGGCGCGAAGTACCCGATGGAGTTGTAGCCCCAGTAGTTGCGCAGGCCGCGCCGGAGCAGATGGTCCTCGTGCGCGAACTGGTGCACGGGCAGCAGCTCGACGGCGGTGACGCCGAGCCGGGTCAGGTGCCCGATCGCGGCCGGGTGCGCGAGCCCGGCATACGTGCCGCGCAGGTGCTCCGGGATGTCCGGATGGAGCTTCGTGAAGCCGCGCACGTGCAGCTCGTAGATCACCGAATCGGCCCACGGCGTCTTCGGGCGGCGGTCGTCCTCCCACTCGTCACCGGACGCGTCGTCGTGCACCACCACGCCCTTGGGGACGTGCGGCGCGGAGTCCCGGTCGTCGCGCACCGTGTCCGCTATGTGCTGCTCGGGCCAGTCCCGCACATGGCCGTACACCTCCGGCGGCAGCCGGAAGTCCCCGTCGACCGCACGCGCGTACGGGTCGAGCAGCAGCTTCGCCGGATTCCAGCGGGCCCCGGTCCAGGGGTCCCAGCGGCCGTGCACGCGGTAGCCGTACCGCGTCCCCGGCCGCACGCCGGGGACGAAGCCGTGCCAGATCTCGTGCGTCAGCTCGGTGAGCGCATACCGGGTCTCGGCGCCCGCGTCGTCGAAGAGGCACACCTCCACCGCCTCGGCGCCCGCCGCCCACAGCGCGAAGTTCGTCCCCGCGACGCCGTCCGGACCGCTGCGGAAGCGCGCCCCGAGGGGCTGCGGGCTCCCGGGGCGCACCGTGACCGTGTCCGGGGCCGTTCTCGCCCGGCCGTCGTCCGGCAGTGCCTCCTGCTCCAGCGCACTCGACACGTGGCAGCCTCCCGCCGCTCGGCGACTCGATCGGGCGGTGCCCGCACGCGGCGTCCCGGCCGCGCGCGTGGACGTGCCCTCCCGGCGATCCAGCCCTGCCCCCTTCCTTCCCCGAACTGGGCAGGACCTCACGTTTCCCCACGAAGCGAACGCTCGTTGAGACCACCGTGAGCTACCGAACCCTCAGAAACCGAGCGGCCGGGCGGCCCTGGACGGCCGCCGTACCGCTGCTCACCGGCGCCGTCCTGCTCTCCGCCTGCCAGGGGCCGGGCGGGTGGACGTCGGACGCGCCGCGTCCCGCGCGCGAGGCCGTACGGGTGGTGCCGGACGACGGCGCGCGCGGCGTGCGCGCGGGCCACCGCATCGAGGTACGGGTACCGGACGGGCGGCTGGAACGGGTCGAGGTCACCCGGGCGGGGGACACCGGCAGCGCACCGGTGCCCGGCCGGCTCTCCCCCGACGGGCTCGGCTGGCGCTCGTCCGGCCCCCCGCTCGCGCTCGCCTCCCGGTACACCGTCGAGGCCGTGGCGCTGGACGGGCAGGGGCGGCGCACCGCCCGGCACACCTCCTTCACCACCTACGTGCCCCGGCACCGCGTCGTCGGCTTCTTCCGGCCCGAGCACCGCTCCACCGTCGGCACCGGAATGATCGTCTCCTTCGACTTCAACCGCCCGGTCCGCGACCGTGCCGCCGTCGAGCGGGCCGTCTCCGTCACCGCGCGCCCCGCCGTGCGCGTCGCACCCCACTGGTTCGGCACGCGCCGGCTGGACTTCCGGCCCCGGGAGCGCTGGCGGCCGGGCACGGAGGTGACGATGGCGCTGCGGCTGCGGGACGTGCGTGCGGCGCCCGGGGTGTACGGGATCCAGCACAAGACCGTCCGTTTCCGGATCGGCCGGGATCAGACCAGCGTGGTTGACGCCGCCGCGCACACCATGACCGTACGGCGCCCGGGGACGCCGCCGGTGACCCTGCCGGTCACCGCGGGGGACCAGGACAACCCGACGTACAACGGCCGGATGGTGGTCCTGGAACGGCATCCGATGACCCGGATGGACGGCGGAACGGTCGGCTTCGGTGGCGAGTACGACATCCCCGATGTGCCCCACGCACTGCGCCTGACCACCTCGGGAACGTTCCTGCACGGGAACTACTGGGCGCCGCGGGGGACGTTCGGCGGCGCCAACACCAGCCACGGGTGCGTCGGGCTCCGCGACGAGCAGGGCGGCAGCCCGGACACCCCGGCGGGCTGGTTCTACCGCAACTCGCTGATCGGCGACGTCGTCGAGGTGATCCGCTCCCGGGACGCGACGGTGGCACCGGACAACGGGCTCGGTGGCTGGAACATGCCGTGGGAGGAGTGGCTTCGGGGCTCCGCCGTCCACTGATCCCGGGCACCGCGCGGGCACCGGCCGCACCGTTATCCGGCCGACTTGACCGCCCGCGCGGCCCCCTCGCGTACATCCCGTACCACCGCCCTCACTTGGGACGAAACGGTGACATGTCCGGGGAGTCCGCCCTCGTCCCCGGTGTGGTTATCTGGCGGCAGGCGCGCGCGTGGCCCGTGCCGCGCGCCGCGGATGCGGGCCGTGCGAGGGGAAAAGAGGCCAAGTCTTGGACGTGCAGCCGATATGGGGGGCGCCGCGAGGGCGGTTTCGGCGGCGGCAGGGGGGAAGGGTCCTGCTCGCTCCGGTGCTCGGGGCGCTGATGGTGCTGGTGGCCGCGTGCGGCGGCAGCGGCGAGGACAAGGACGGGAACAAGGACGCCGCGTCGCAGGCGGCGGTGAAGATCTCGGTCAAGGACGGCGCCGAGGACGTCGCCACGAGCGGCGCCCTGAAGGTGACGGTCGACAAGGGCACGCTGAAGTCCGTGACGGTCAAGGACCGCAAGGGCAGCGCCGTCGACGGCAGGCTGTCCGAGGACGGCAGCGAATGGAAACCGGTACGGCACCTGAGCACGGCGACGGAGTACACCGTCGACGTGGTGGCGAAGGACTCCGAGGGCCGTGAGGCCGCCGAGCACGCCGACTTCACGACCCTGGTACCGAAGAACACCTTCATCGGGCGCCATGTCCCGGAGAACGGGCAGACGGTCGGCGTCGGGATGCCGGTCGACCTTCGCTTCACGCGCGGCATCACGAACCCGAAGGCGGTCGAGGGCGCGATCGAGGTCACGGCCGAGCCGTCCGTGCCGATCGACGGCCGCTGGTTCGGCAACGACCGCCTGGAGTTCCGCCCGGAGAAGTACTGGAAGCCGGGCACGAAGGTCACCCTCACGATGAACCTCAACGGCGTCGAGGGCCGCCCCGGGGTGTACGGGACGCAGACCAAGAAGGTCACCTTCACCGTCGGCCGCAGCCAGATCAGCACGGTGGACGCGGCGTCGCATCAGATGACCGTGGTGCGCGACGGCAAGAAGATCAAGACGCTGCCGGTCACCGCGGGCGCGCCGGGCACCGAGACGTACAACGGCAAGATGGTGATCAGCGAGAAGCACCCGGTGACGCGGATGAACGGCGAGACCGTCGGCTTCGGCGGGGAGTACGACATCCCCGACGTGCCGCACGCGATGCGGCTCAGCGACTCGGGCACGTTCATCCACGGCAATTACTGGTCGGGGCAGTGGACCTTCGGCAACCGCAACGCCAGCCACGGCTGCGTGGGTCTCTTCGACTACCGGGGCGGCAGCACGTCCACGCCCGCCGGCTGGTTCTACAGCAACTCGATGATCGGCGACCTGGTCGTCGTCAAGAACTCGCACGACCGCACCATCCAGCCGGAGAACGGGCTGAACGTGTGGAACATGCCGTGGGAGCAGTGGAAGGCGCCGCAGTAAGACCTCCGGCGGGGCCGGGACGGGGCGTCCGGTGCACTGTGACCAAGTGCACCGGCACCGTTCGCGTGAACGGCTACTAACCTGCCCTCATGACTGTGAACTTCGAGGTGGCCGACGGTGTCGGCACCGTCCGCCTGGACCGTCCGCCCATGAACGCGCTGGACACCGCCACCCAGGACCGGCTGCGCGAGCTGGCCGAGGAGGCCACTCGCCGCGACGACGTCCGCGCAGTGGTGATCTGGGGCGGCGAGAAGGTGTTCGCGGCCGGCGCGGACATCAAGGAGATGCAGGTGATGGACCACGCGGCGATGGTCGCCCGGTCCAAGGCGCTGCAGGACTCCTTCACCGCCGTCGCCCGCATCCCCAAGCCCGTGGTGGCCGCGGTCACCGGGTACGCGCTCGGCGGCGGCTGCGAGCTCGCGCTCTGCGCCGACTTCCGCATCGCTGCGGAGAACGCCAAGCTCGGCCAGCCCGAGATCCTGCTCGGCCTGATCCCCGGCGCGGGCGGCACCCAGCGCCTCGCCCGCCTCATCGGCCCTTCCAAGGCCAAGGACCTGATCTTCACCGGCCGCCAGGTGAAGGCCGACGAGGCACTCGCCCTCGGACTGGTGGACCGGGTGGTTCCCGCCGAAGAGGTGTACGCGCAGGCGCACGCCTGGGCGGCCCGGCTCGCCGTGGGCCCGGCGATGGCGCTGCGCGCCGCGAAGGAGTCGGTGGACGCCGGCCTGGAGACCGATATCGACACCGGACTGACGATCGAACGGAACTGGTTCGCAGGCTTGTTCGCCACCGAGGACCGCGCGACGGGCATGCGCAGCTTCGTCGAGGAGGGCCCCGGCAAGGCCAAGTTCCGCTGACCCGAGCGGTGTTGATGGTGCGAATGGGGTCGCGCACGCACGGCCCGTGCTCCTTGCGGGCGAATGCCGCCCGGCTCGCGAGGGGCCCGAGTCGTCCCCGTGAAATCACTCCCGATGGCCCGCTGTGGACAAGTTGCGTCGCAGGTCAGGAGGGGTGTGCGGGGGTGTTGACTGCCCATGGCATATGTCGGCAGGGGGTAGGGGAACCGCGGATTCCGGGCGACCGATTCCAGCGGTTCCGCCCCCGTACCGTGCCGGTTGCGTCCATGATGGTGGCATGGCGGGCCTCGAAGGTACGGAGCAGCCGCGGCCGGGGACCGGTACGGCTGCCCAGCGATGGGTGCTGCCCGCCCAGGACGCGGAGGGGGAGAGTGCCAGGGTGACGGCTGCCGCTCGGGGCGACGGAGCGACCCGGATGCTCGATCTCATCGGCGATCCCGCCCACGAAGAGGTGCGGCTACCCTCGCGCCCCGAATCGGCCGCCACGGCCCGGAGATTGACGCAGTCCGTACTGCTGAAGCAGTGGTCGCTGGCGCCCCAGCTCGCCGAGCACGCCGTGCTGCTGGTCTCGGAGCTGGTCGGCAACGCCGTCCGGCACACCGGCGCCCGCACGTTCGGCCTGCGGATGCTGCGCCGCCGCGGCTGGATCCGCATCGAGGTGCGCGACCCGTCCCGCGGGCTGCCCTGCCTGATGCCGGTCCATGAGCTGGACGTGAGCGGCCGCGGGCTCTTCCTCGTGGACAAGCTCTCCGACCGCTGGGGTGTGGATCTGCTGCCCCGCGGCAAGACGACATGGTTCGAGATGCGGGTGACGGACCGCGCGTGAAACGTGACTGGGGCCCTTCCGCGTTGTCGCGGAACGGGCCCCAGTAGTCGCGCACCGAGAGCGGAAGGGGTGTGCCCGCGGCGCCGAGACGACCTGGCCCGGGTCAATGGGGGGTCGTTGCCCCGACTATCGCAGGCGCGGTGGGCGGCTGCCAAAAGGGCATAACGGTCAGCTCCGGATGTATGGGAGGTAAGTAGTGGCTGATCGAAGGTGAGTTGTGCCACCGACCTTGCAATCGCCGCGCCTGGTCGGGAACCGCCGAGTAATTACCGGAATTCGCCGAGGGTGTACGGGGCGCCGGTCCGGGGCCTCCGCGGTCCGTAGGATGGGCGCCGAGCCGCTCGCCCGTGGGCGGCACCGGACACCGGGGAGGGAGCGGCCGCATGGGAGCGACGGGACGTGCGCACCGCTCGGCGGCCTGGCCGCTGCTCCTCCTCCTGACGCTGGTCCTCGCACCGCTGCTGTGCGGCACATCCGGCGCACCGGCCGCCTCCGCGGCCAAGGCGGCGCCCGTCTCCCAGGCCCGGCCGGCGTCCGACATCGCGCCCGCCCCCGTCGCCGCCGCCGTGCCCAAGAAGTGCGCGCCGCGCGACGCGCCCGGGCAGAGCGAGAACGCGCCCGCGCTCGCGACGCACCGCGGCGAACCGCTCGCGGCGCCCGCGGTCACCCCGCTCGCGCACCTCTC
>NZ_NHSG01000476.1:0-9855 GCF_020024005.1 Streptomyces purpurogeneiscleroticus | reverse complement strand
TCGGGGTCAGCCGACCTGGGTGTGCTTGTGCAGGGTGGCACCCGGTTCGCTGGTGGCGATGATGCGGGAGCGGCCGGGGTCGCGGTCCAGGAGGCCGGCCGTCACCGCGATCGCCAGGCCGACGACCGCGAGAACCGCGCCGACGAGGGTCGGGGACGTCCAGCCCCAGTGTGCGGCGATGGCGACGCCGCCGAGCCAGGCGCCGCCCGCGTTCGCGAGGTTGAACGCGGAGTGGTTGGAGGCGGAGGCGAGCGTCGGGGCGTGTTCGGCCTTGCGCATGACCAGCATCTGCAGGGGCGTGGTGGTCATGAAGCCGACCGCGCCCAGGACGACGACGGTGGCCAGCGCCGCCCACTTCACGTGCACGGTGAAGTCGAAGACGACGAGCGTGACGGCCAGCGCGCCGAGCGAGCCGTACAGGGTCGGGCGCAGCGCCCGGTCGGTCAGCGGGCCCGCGGCGAGCGCGCCGAGGGTCATGCCGATGCCGAAGAGGGCGAGTACCACCGGGACGGTCGACTCGGTGAAGCCGGTGACCTCGGTCATCATCGACGCGAGGTAGCTGTAGACGGCGAAGACGCCCGCGAAACCGAAGACCGCGGTGAGCAGGCCGAGCAGCACCTGGCGGTTGCCCAGCGCCCGGATCTCCTGCTTGACGCCGTGCTGCGCGTCGCGCGGCATGTGCGGGACGAGCTTGGCCAGCGAGGCCATCGCGAGCAGGCCGATGGCGGCGACGACCAGGAAGGTCGCGCGCCAGCCGAGGTGCTGGCCGAGGAGGGTGGCCGCGGGGACGCCGACGATGTTGGCGACGGTGAGGCCGAGGAACATGGTCGCCACCGCGCGGGCCTGGCGGCCTTCCTTGACCAGCCGGGCGGCGACCACCGCGCCGACGCCGAAGAACGCGCCGTGCGGCAGGCCGGCCAGCAGCCGGCCCGCGACGAGGAGGCCGAAGTTCGGGGCGAGCGCGGACGCGAGGTTGCCGGCCGTGAAGACCGCCATCATCAGCAGGAGCATCCGCTTGCGGGGGATGCGCGAGCCGAGGGCGGTCAGCAGCGGGGCGCCGATGACGACGCCGAGAGCGTAGGCGGAGACGAGGTAGCCGGCGGTGGGCACGCTGGTGCCCAGGTCGTTCGCGACGTTGGGCAGCAGGCCCATCATCACGAACTCAGTGGTGCCGATACCGAAGGCCGAGATCGCGAGCGCGAGCAGAGCCAAGGGCATGAGTGACCTTTCAGGATCAAAGGGGGCGCGCCCGTAGCGGCGCGCCGAGACAGGACAGCCTTAAGTTCTCTACGGGAACAAAGTCTCTCAGGTAATTCATTCCGCCGCGCGAACAGGACGTTACGGACGGAAGTCCGCGCCCCGTTGAGGGGAAAATGACGGAAACGGCGGTGGCCCGGGTCACAGAAAATGACCCGGGCCACCGCCGTGCGCGGCCGTACGTGCTGGAGCTCGGCGTACGCGCTGGAGCTCGGCGTACGCGCTAGAGCTCGGCGTACGCGCTAGAGCTTGAAGGAGGCCGCCAGCGGGAGATGGTCGCTGCCGGTCGACGGCAGGCTCCACGCCGAGGTCGGGTCCACGCCCTTGACCATGATCTGGTCGATCCGGGCCATCGGGAACGCGGCCGGCCAGCTGAAACCGAAGCCGTCACCGGCCGCGCCCTGCGCCGACCGCATCTGCGCGGTGACCGGCGCCAGCGACCGGTCGTTCATCGTGCCGTTCAGATCGCCGAGCAGCACGACCCTGGAGAGCGGCTCGTCCGCGATGGCCTCGCCCAGCGCCTCGGCGCTGTTGTCCCGCTGGCTCGCGGTGAACCCGGCCTTGACCTTCACGCGTACCGAGGGCAGGTGCGCCGCGTACACGGCGACCCGCTGCCCGTCGGGGGCGGTCACCGTGGCGCGCAGCGCCCGTGTCCAGCCCATCTTGATGTCGACCGGGCGGGCGTCGGAGAGGGGGTACTTGCTCCACACGCCGACCGTGCCCTCCACCGTGCGGTACGGGTACTTCGCGGCGAGCGCCTCGCGGTACGCGGGCAGCGCCTGGGCGGTCAGCTCCTCCAGCGCGACCACGTCCGCGCCCGAGTCGGCGACCTTCTTCGCGGTGCCGGCCGGGTCGGGGTTCTCGGCGTTGACGTTGTGCGTGGCGACGGTGAGGTCGCCGCGGGCACCGGACTTGTCCGTGAGCTGCCCGCCGAAGAGGTTGGCCCAGACGACCGCCGGGAGCACCAGCGCGGCCAGCGCGATCGCCGACCTGCGCAGCAGCGCGGCGATGAGCAGCAGCGGGATGCCGATGATGCCCAGCCACGGCAGGAAGGTCTCCAGGAGGCTGCCGAGATTGCCGATGGAGTTCGGTACGTCGGCGTGCAGGACCATCAGCAGGCCCAGCGCCACGGCCAGTACGGCGAGCAAGAGGCCGCGCCGCCACATGCCCTCGCGCCGCCACCGCCCGGTCAGGCGGCCCGTACGGCGGCCGGTCCCGCCGGGGCCCGCGCCCCGCCCCGCCTCCGACATGTACGCCTGCGTCATCCCGATGCCCTCACTGCCGTGCTCGTGCGCCCCGCCTGGCCCCCGACCCTAGGGCCTTGACCATAGGCGATGCTCAGCCTGTGCTGTCCCCTCAGGGGACGAAGCGCAAATGGCCAGGGTTCCGCCGGTGCCCGCGCCGACAGGTGCTGTGACAGAACGGGCATGAACCGCTCATCGAGCGGTCGGAAACGAGCCGTCGGGAGCCGGCCGTCAGGAACGAGCCGTCGGGCACGAGCCATCGGAAGCCGGCCGTCGGGAGCGCGCGGCGGCAAGATCATTCTGCCTGCCGTCCGGGAGGGGCGGCAAACGGCTCACGTACGCGGCCGGACGCCGTCCAGAACCGTGTCGACGATCTGCTCGGCGAGCCCCTCGGGGAGCTCCTTCCACTCGTGCAGCAGCGCACGGGAGAGCATCGGCGCAACGAAGAGGTCGGCGAGGACGTCGATGTCGCAGTCCCCGCGTATCTCGCCGCTCCCGATGCCGCGCCGCAGGACGGCCAGCAGCGCGTCGCGGCGCGCCTGGACGACCGTGTCGTGGTACTCGCGCCAGAGCTCGGGCTGCGCCTTGACCTGGGTGATCACCGTCCGCAGCAGGGCGGAGTTGCGCTTGGCCAGGCCGCGCCGGCGCAGGAACTCCAGCAGCAGTACCAGGTCGTCGCGGACCGACTCCCCGGGCAGCTCGGGGTTCTCCTCCTCCAGCGAGCGCATCACGTCGAGCATCAGGCCGGCCTTGCCGGACCAGCGCCGGTACACCGTGGCCTTGCCGACGCCCGCCTCCTTGGCGATGCGCTCCATCGACAGGTCGGCGAGCGGGACGTCGTGCTCCAGGAGGTCCAGGACGCTCTCGATGATCGTGGACTCCAGCGCTTCGTTGCGCGGCCGCCCGGGCCTGCGGGTGGCAGCGGCACAGGAGGACCCGGGCGCGGCGGACGGCTTCACCTCGGAGGGCCCGGGCGCGGCGGACGGCTCCGCCTCGGAGGGCCCGGGCGCGGCGGACGGCTCCGCCTCGGAGGACCCGGGCGCGGCGGACGGCTCCGCCGTCGTCCGCTCCGCATCGTCGGCCGGTGTCCCGCCCCGTTTCGCGCTCGTCACGCCTGGTCCGCCTCTCGTTCCGTACCCCGGGGCGCCGTTACGGCTTCCCCGCGGGAGCAGTCTCTCGCGGCGTCTCCCGGCCCTGGCCGGCAGCCGGGTCGGCCGCCTTCCCGGGCAGGAAGAACCCGACGACCAGCGCGCCGACGACCGCGACCGCGGCGGAGCCGAGCGCGGTGACATGCATGGCGTGCACGAAGGCGTCGTTGGCCGCGGCGGCCAGCTCCCGGCCGGCGGGCCCCAGCTTCTCCGCGACGCCGAGCGTGGCCTCGATGGACTCGCCCGCCGCGTGCCGCGCGCCCGCCGGCAGACCCGGTACGGCGTCCAGCGTGCCCTGGATGCCGTCGCGGTAGCTCGCGGACAGCAGCGAGCCCAGTACGGCGACCCCGAGGGTGCCGCCGACCTGCCGGAACGTGTTGTTCAGCGCCGAGCCCGAGCCGGCCTTCTCGCGCGGCAGGGACTGCATGATCGAGACCGTGACCGGCGGCATGATGTGCGCCATGCCCGTGCCCTGCACGAAGAAGAGCACCTCCAGCACCCAGATCGGGGTGTCGGTGTCCATGAGCAGGAAGCCGGACATGGTGGCGGCCACCAGCAGCATGCCGACCGTACAGACGGCGCGCGCACCGAAGCGGTCGACGACGAGCCGGGCCCGCGGCGCGAAGATCATCTGAGCGGCGGCCAGCGGCAGGATCAGCAGGCCCGCCTGGAGCGGCGTGTAGCCGCGCACGCTCTGGATGTAGAACACCATGAAGAACGTGACGCCCATCAGCGCGAAGAAGACCAGCGCGATCGCGGCCACGGCCGCGGAGAAGGCGGGCTTGCGGAAGTAGCTGATGTCGATCGACGGGTGATCGATGCGCTTCTCGTACAGCACGAAGCCGACCAGTACGAGCAGCCCGCCGAGGACCGTGCCGAGCACCTCCGGGTCGGTGAAGTCGGCGAGCTGGCCGCCCTTGATGATGCCGTACACGAGGAGCACGAGGCCGACGACGGACAGCAGCACGCCCACCGGGTCCAGCCTGCCGGGCCGGGGGTCCTTGCTGTCCGGGACCAGGAGCACCATCGCGGCCAGCGCGATCAGCACGATCGGCACGTTGACCAGGAAGACCGAGCCCCACCAGAAGTGGTCGAGGAGCAGGCCGCCGGCGATCGGGCCGATCGCGATGGCCAGGCCGACGCCGCCGGCCCAGATGCCGATGGCCTTCGGCTGCTCGTCGCGCTCGAAGACGTTCATGAGGATGGCGAGGGTGGCCGGCATGACCAGCGCGCCGCCCAGGCCCATCACGGCGCGGAAGGCGATGAGCTGGCCGGGCGAGCCGGAGACGGCGGCCAGTACGGACCCGAGACCGAAGATCACCAGACCGGTCAGCAGGATCTTCTTCCGGCCCAGCCGGTCGCCGAGCAGCCCCGCGGTGAACAGCAGGCCGGCGAAGACCAGCGTGTACGAGTTGATCGCCCACTCCAGCTGGCTCTGGCTGGCGCCGAGGCCGGTGGGGGCCGGGGTGGCGATCGTCTTCATCGCCACGTTCAGGATGCTGTTGTCCAGGACGACGATCAGCAGGCTGAGCATCAGCACACCGAGGATCGCCCACCGGCGGCGGTGGATGTGCTCGGGGACGTGCCGGGCGGCGGCCGGCGCCGCGGCTATGCCACCGCCGTCGGACGAGCCGCCACCACCGGAAGCGGTGCCACCGGCGCCGGAGGGGGCGCCACCGCCACCGGAGGGGGTGCCACCGGCGCCGGGCGGGGAATCGGAAGAACGTGCCATACGGACCAGCGTACGCCTTTTTCGATACGGCACCGTTCCGTATTTTAGTTGCACGTGACAGGCATCCCGCCCGCTCCTCTTCCACCGTCGCGCGCGGGCGTGTCAGCATGGGTGGTGAGTCCGGGGACGCCGTCAGGGCGCCTCGAGATGACCTGAACAGGAGCCGTCGTCATGACGCAGATTTCGCCTGCCCAGACGCAGGACCCGAAGGCCGGCGCCGCACCCGACAAGACAGCACCCGACAAGACAGCAGCCGACAAGTCGGCCGAGAAGTCGCTGTACGGGGGCAAGCGGTCCCGCCGCGTCACCGTCCGCGACATCGCCGCCGCCAAGGCCCACAGCGACAAGTGGCCCATGCTCACCGCGTACGACGCGATGACCGCCTCCGTCTTCGACGACGCGGGCATCCCGGTGCTGCTCGTCGGCGACTCGATGGGCAACTGCCACCTCGGGTACGAGTCGACCGTCCCGGTCACGATGGACGAGATGACGCTGCTGTCCGCCGCCGTCGTGCGCGGCACGGAGCGCGCCCTCGTCGTCGCCGACCTGCCCTTCGGCTCGTACCAGGAAGGCCCCGTCCAGGCGCTCCGCAACGCCACCCGGCTGGTCAAGGAAGCCGGCGTGGGCGCGGTGAAGCTGGAGGGCGGCGAGCGCTCGGCGGACCAGATCAAGCTGCTGGTCGACGCCGGCATCCCGGTCATGGCCCACATCGGGCTGACCCCGCAGTCCGTCAACGCCTTCGGCGGCTACCCCGTCCAGGGGCGCGGCGAGGAGGCGGCCCAGCAGCTGCTGCGGGACGCCAAGGCGGTGCAGGACGCGGGCGCGTTCTCGGTGGTACTGGAGGCGGTACCGGCCGGGCTCGCCGCCGAGGTCACCCGCTCGCTGCACATCCCCACCATCGGCATCGGCGCGGGCCTGGAGTGCGACGCGCAGGTCCTGGTCTGGACGGACATGGCCGGGATGACGAAGGGCCGGGTGCCGCGCTTCGTGAAGCAGTACGCACAGCTCCGCGAGGCGCTGGGCGGCGCGGCGAAGGCGTTCGCGGAGGATGTGGCGGGCGGCACGTTCCCGGCGGAGGAGCACACCTTCCACTGAGCCACTGAGGGCCCGGCCACTGAGTGCCCGGCCCGGACCGGGATTCCGTGGGTCGATGGGGCGCTGCCGGTGATCCGGCAGCGCCCCGCGCATGTCTGCCGACGGGGCGTGCCGGTGGCCTGGCGACGGTCCGCGACAGTGCCTTCCCCCGCCACGGCCGGTCGACGGCCGGTCGGCGGTCTGTCGGTGATCTGTCGGCGGTCTGTCGGTGGCCCATCGATGCCTGACCTGCGCTGTCGGCGCTCTGTCGGGGCGTTGTCAGTGGTGCCTGTCACTGTGGATCCATGACGCAGAAATCACACTCCGCCGACGGCCGCGCGGCCGTCCAAGTCCGTGGCCTGGTCAAGCACTTCGGCGATGTCAAGGCCGTCGACGGAGTGGACCTCGACGTGCGGGAAGGCACGGTCATGGGCGTGCTCGGGCCGAACGGCGCGGGCAAGACCACGCTCGTGCGCTGCCTTTCCACGCTGCTCGTCCCCGACGCCGGCACGGCGGTCGTGGCCGGGTACGACGTCGTGCGCCAGCCCCGCGCCCTGCGCCGCACGATCGGCCTGACGGGGCAGTACGCCTCCGTCGACGAGAAGCTCTCCGGCCGGGAGAACCTCTACATGATCGGGCGGCTGCTCGACCTCTCCCGCAAGGACGCCCGGGCGCGCGCGGACGAGCTGCTGGAGCGGTTCTCGCTCACCGAGGCCGCCAAGCGCCCCGCAGGGAAGTACTCCGGCGGCATGCGGCGCCGCCTGGACCTGGCCGCCTCGATGATCGGCAAGCCGGCCGTGCTGTATCTGGACGAGCCGACGACCGGCCTCGACCCGCGCACGCGCAACGAGGTCTGGGACGAGGTCAACAACATGGTCCGCGACGGCGCGACGGTGCTGCTGACCACGCAGTACATGGAAGAGGCCGAGCGGCTGGCCGACGAGCTGACCGTCGTCGACCGCGGCCGGGTGATCGCCGAGGGCCGGGTGGAAGAGCTGAAGGCCAAGGTCGGCGGGCGCACGCTGCAGATCCGCCCGGCGGTCCGCGGCGAGCTGGACCGGATGGTCGGCGCGATCGCGCAGGCCGGCCTGGACGGCATAGCGGGCGCCACGGCGGACCCCGAGGACGGCGTGGTGAACGTCCCCATCGTCAGCGACGAGCAGCTGACCGCGGTGGTCAACGTCCTCGGCGAGCGCGGCTTCGCGCTCGCCGGCATCAACACCCATCTGCCCAGCCTGGACGAGGTCTTCCTGGCCATCACCGGCCAGAAGACGTCCGAGGCCGACGCGGCCGCCGAGCCGGCGCCCGCCCAGTACGAGGAGGTCGCGGCATGAGCGCCGCAACGATCACGGCGCCGGTCACGAAGCCCGGGGCCGCCGAGGGCCGGATCGGCCTGCGGGCCAATCTGCGCCACATCGGCGCGCTGGTCAGGCGGAACGCCCTGCAGATCAAGCAGGACCCGGAGTCGATGTTCGACGCCCTGCTGATGCCCGTCGTCTTCATCCTGCTGTTCGTGTACGTCTTCGGCGGCGCCATCGCCGGCAAGGGCAATCAGCAGCAGTACGTCCAGTACTTGGTCCCCGGCATGATGGCGATGATGGGCATGAACATCGCCATGGCGGTCGGCTCGGGCGTCAACGAGGACTTCCGCAAGGGCGTGATGGACCGCTTCCGCACGATGCCCATCGCGCGCTCCTCGGTCCTGATAGCCAAGATCGTCGTCGAGGTCGGCCGGATGCTGGTCGCCACCGCGATCCTGCTCGGCATGGGCTTCCTGCTCGGCCTGGAGATCAAGGGCTCGCCGCTGGAGTTCGTCGGGGCCATCGCGCTGTCGACCGTCTTCGGCGCCGCCGTGATGTGGATCTTCATCCTGCTGGGCCTGGCCCTGAAGACGCCGCAGGCGGTCCAGGGCATGGCGTTCCTGGTACTGATGCCGCTGCAGTTCGGCTCGTCGATCTTCGCGCCGACCGCGTCGATGCCGGGCTGGCTGGAGGGCTTCACGAAGATCAACCCGCTGTCGAACCTCGCCGACGCGGCCCGCCACCTCATCGCCGGCGAGGGCCCGATAGCCCACCCTGCCCTGATCACGCTGGCCTGGGCGATAGCCATCACGGCCGTCGCGATGCCGCTGGCGGTCCGGAAGTTCCGGTCGAAGACCTGATCCGGCCGAAGACCGCAGGTCCCGGCTCCGGTCCCGATCGCTTCGGCGGAAGGCGGAGAGGTCAGATTCGGGAGCGGGGACGTCAGATGAGGTCGAGGGCCTCGTCGAGGGGGAGGGTGGCGCCCTCGGCGTGGGCGGACGCGTAGTCCGCCGCGCCGAGGACGGCGCGTACCGCCGCTTCGGCCGCCGCGCGGGAGATGCGGAGGATGCGCGGCGTGTGCTGCCGGGGCGCGCGCACCGCGTCGAAGGCACCCAGCAGCCGGGCCCCGTCCGCCGCGCCGTCCCGGCCGCCGGTCAGGGCCAGCACCCGGGCGGCGATGGGCAGTTGGGACAGCGGCAGGTCGGGGGCGACGGCCTGGGTGAGCGGACCGCGCATCTTGGCGACGGCGCCGCGCACGGCCGCCAGTGCCCCGTCGTACCGTCCCTCCTCCACGTCCAGCGCGGCCAGTGCCCCCTCGACCATGCCGAGGAACATCTCCGGCGCCGACCGCTCGGCGAACTCCTCCCGTACGAGCTGGAGTTGGTGCCGGGACTCGTCGTTTCGGCCGGCGGTCGCCAGCCAGGTGGCGAGCTGCATGCGGGCGTACGGCACGGCGTCGCGGTTGTGCCGCCCTTCGTCGAGTACCTCGTGCAGCAGCCGCTCGCCCTGCTCGACGTCGCCCGCCTCGATCAGTGCGCCGCCCAGCCGGGTCTTGAGCAGCGGGAGCTGGCCGTGTGCGCCGAGGTCCACCGCGTACCGCATCGCGGCGCGGTAGTCGTCGGCGGCGAGGCCGTACTCGCCGTGTCCCTCGCGGGATTCACCGCGCCCGGCCAGCGCCTCGGCGACACCCCAGGCGTCGCCGATCCTGCGGAAGATCTCCAGCGCCTCGTCGGCGTCGCGGGCCGCCCGGTCCAGGCCGCCGGGCCGGTCGTTCTGGATTCTCGCCCGCAGCTGAAGGATGAACGCCAGCTCCCAGTCGTAGCCGAACTCGCGACAACCGCGCACGGTTTTGTCGACCATGCCGGCCAGGTCCACGAACTCTCCCGTCAGCATGACGGCGTAGAACCACATCACGCCCGGCACCCGGCAGGTCTGCGGCAGCCCGCCGCGGTAGGCGCTGACGATGCCCCGCAGCTCCTCCTGCTGCTCGGAGCGCCGCAACGCCTCCATGTCGCTGTCCACGTTGGCCAGCGCGACCAGCCGGACCTCCCGGCGGGCTTCAAGGAGCTGCTCGGGCGCCATCGGCGGCGGGGCGTCGA
>NZ_NHSG01000475.1:0-9869 GCF_020024005.1 Streptomyces purpurogeneiscleroticus | reverse complement strand
TCGGCATCCAGGCGCGGGAGTCCTTGGACCAGGTGGCGTCGTCGTGCAGCAGCTCCAGCGCGGCGCGGTAGTCGGTGACCAGCATCGCGGGCACGCCCGGCGCAGGACGCGGTACGGCTGTACGGACCCGACTTCGCGGCCGACCCGCACGGCATCTACGCCGAGCTGCGGCGGCAGGGGCCGGTCGCGCAGGTCGAGATCGCGCCGGGCGTGCCCGCGATGCTGGTCACCGACTACCGCGCCGCGCTGGAGCTGCTGCACGACGACGCCACCTGGTCCAAGGACTCCCGCGCCTGGATGCCGACCGTGCGCCCGGACTCGCAGGTCATGCCGATGCTCGCCTGGCGGCCCAATGTGTTCTTCAGCGACGGCGAGGCGCACGACCGCTACCGCAAGGTGATCACCGACAGCTTCGCCCTGCTCGAACCGTACGAGCTGCGCGGATACGTGCAGGGCGCGGCCGACACGCTGATCAGCCGGTTCGGCGCCGAGGGCCGGGCCGACCTGATCACCCAGTACGCGCGCGTGCTGCCGCTGATGATCTTCAACCGGGTCTTCGGGCTCCCCGACTCCTACAGCGACCGGCTGATCTCCGCCCTCGCCGGAATGCTGGAGGGCCGCAGCCCCGAGGAAGCGGCCAAGGCCAATGAGGACTTCACGCGCTACGTCATGGAGCTGATCGCCGCCAAGAAGGAACACCGCGGCCCCGACCTCACCTCCTGGTTCATGGACCACCCCGCGGGCCTCACCGACGAGGAGCTGATCCACCAGATCGTCCTCACCATGGGCGCCGGGCACGAGCCGACGACCAACCTCATCGGCAACGCGCTCGCCCGCATGCTCTCCGACGACCGTTACTACAGCACCCTGTCCGGCGGCGCGCTCACCGTGCGCGACGCCATCAACGACGTGCTGTGGAACGACCCGCCGCTCGGCAACTACTCGGCGCACTTCCCCCGCCGGGACGTCTTCTTCCACGGCACCTGGATCCGCGCGGGCCAGCTCACGATGGTCTCGTACGCCGCGGCCAACGCGCAGTTCGGCACCGTCCCGCTGGAGCAGCCCGGCGCGGGCGGCGGCGCGCACCTGTCCTGGGCCGCGGGGCCGCACGCCTGCCCCGTACGCACCACCGCGCTGCTCATCGCGACCACCGCCATCGAGCGGCTCACCGCCTGGCTCTCCGACATCGAACTCACCGTGCCCTTCGATCAGCTGGAGTGGCGGGTCGGCGCCTTCCACCGTGCGCTGGCCGCGCTCCCGGCGCGCTTCACTCCCCTCACCCCCGATCAGGCAGGAGCCACCCCATGGGACAGCAGCCCGTCGCCATCGACCCGGCCGGCACCGACCTCCCCGGTGAGGCCGCCCGCCTCCGCGCGTTAGGCCCCGCCGCGCTCGTCGAACTGCCCGGCGGCATACGGGCCTGGTCGGTCGGCGGGCACGCCCTGCTCAAGCGGCTGCTGGCCGACGACCGGGTGAGCAAGGACCCGCGGCAGCACTGGCCCGCCTGGCGGAACGGCGAACACCACGACAGCTGGCTGCAGTCCTGGGTCGGCGTCACGAACATGTTCACCGCCTACGGCGCCGACCACCGCAGGCTGCGCAAGCTCGTGGCTCCGGCGTTCACCGGGCGGCGCACCGAGGCGATGGCGCCGCGCGTCGAGCGGATCACCAGGGAACTGCTGGCGGGCCTGGAGGCGGCGCCCGCCGGTGAGCCGGTCGATCTGATCTCTTCCTATGCGCACCCCCTTCCGATGCGGGTGATCTCCGAACTCTTCGGGGTGCCCGAGGAGTCCCGGGCGGAGGTGAAGGAGTGCATAAACGAAATCTTCGATACCTCCGCCACCCCCGAACAGGCCGCCGCCACCGCGCAGAAGGTCGGCACCGTCCTCGGCTCCCTCATCGCCCTCAAGCGGAAGGAGCCCGGCGACGACATGACCAGCGTGCTGGTCTCCACCCGCGACGACGACGGCTCCCGGCTGGAGGAGCGGGAACTGCTCGACACCCTCCTGCTGGTGATCGGCGCCGGTTACGAGACGACTGTCAACCTCATCGGCAACGCCGTCCACGCCCTGCTCACCCACCCCGAGCAGCGCGCCCTGCTGACCTCCGGGCAGGCCGGCTGGGACGACGTCATCGAGGAGACGCTGCGCTGGGCGCCCAGCATCGCCAACCTGCCGCTGCGGTACGCCGTCGAGGACATCCCGCTGGCGGACGGCACGGTCATCCGGCAGGGCGACCCGATCCTCGCCGCCTACGCCGCGGCCGGCCGGGACCCCGAGCGGCACGGAGCGGACGCCGACTCCTTCGAGCTGCGCCGCGCCGACCGCGAGCACCTCGCCTTCGGGCACGGGGTGCACTTCTGCCTGGGCGCGCCGCTGGCCCGCATGGAGGCCCGCACCGCACTGCCGGCGCTCTTCGACCGCTTCCCGGACCTGGAGCTGGCGGCGCCCACGTCCGAACTGCGTGCCACCGGCTCGTTCATCGGCAACGGCCTGCAGTCCCTGCCGGTCCGCCTCAGCCGCGGCTGACCTTGCGGCCGGTGGTGACCGGGGCGTCGGTGGCTCGGTCGGCGCCGGTTGCGGGTGCGGTTGCAGGTGCGGTTGCGCGGAGCCTCTCCTTGAGGACCTTGCCACTGGCGTTCCGCGGCAGCTCGGGCAGGAACATCACCTCCCTGGGCACCTTGTAGTTGGCCATCTCCCGGCGCGACCAGACGAGCACTTCGTCCGCCGACACGGTCGCGCCGGGACGCCGCACCACGTACGCCCGGCCGACCTCGCCCAGCCGGGCGTCCGGTATCCCGATCACGGCGGCGTCGGCGATATCCGGGTGGCGCAGGAGCAGTTGCTCGATCTCGGCCGGGTAGGCATTGAACCCGCCGACGATGAACATGTCCTTGATCCGGTCGGTGATCCGCAGATTGCCCGCCTCGTCCAGCACCCCCACGTCCCCCGTGCACAGCCAGCCGTCCGGGGTGACGGCGCGGGCGGTGCCCTCGGGGTCCTCGAAGTAGCCCGTCATGACGTGATAGCCGCGCACCCGTACCTCGCCGGGCGTGCCCGGAGACACCGCGCGCCCCTCGGCGTCGACCACCGCCACCTCCGTGCCCGGTATCGCCCGGCCCGACGTGCCGGCGATCACCTCGGGCGGGTCGCCGCGCCGGCACATCGTGACCACCCCCGAGCTCTCCGACAGGCCGTACGCGGTCAGTACCGTGGCGATCCCCAGCTCCCCGCGCAACCGCTCGACCAGCTGCAACGGCACCACCGCGGCGCCGGTCACCACCAGCCGCAGCGAGGAGAGGTCGTGCCGGGCGCGCGCGGGGTGGTCCAGCAGCTGCTGGTGCAGCGACGGCGGCCCCGGCAGCACGGTGATCCGCTCGGCGGCGATGTTGGCGAGCGCGGTGTCGGCACTGAACACCGGCTGCGGGACCATCGTCGCGCCCCGCAGCAGACAGGCCAGCACGCCTGCCTTATAGCCGAAGGTGTGGAAGAACGGGTTGACGATCAGATAGCGGTCCCCCTCGCGCAGTCCCGCCAGCTCGCTCCAGACGCCGTACGCGCGCAGGGTCCGGTCATGGGTGATCACTGCGCCCTTGGGCCGCCCCGTGGTGCCCGAGGTGAAGACGATGTCCGAGGGTGCGTCGGGCGCCACGGCGTCCGCACGCTCCCGTACGACCGCGGCAGGCACCCGGTCACCCCCGGCCAGGAACTCCCGCCACGTGCGGAAGCCGACGGGCGCGTCGTCGGCCAGCACCACCGCGTCCCGCAGGTCCGGCAGGCCCGGCAACGGGCCGCGCCCCGTGCCTTCCGCGGTGGCCCGGCGCAGCGAGGCGACGTACGACGTGCCGAGGAAGGTACCGGTGACGAAGAGCAGCCGGGCGCGGGTGCGGCGCAGGACGTAGGCGGCCTCGGCGCCCTTGAAACGTGTGTTGACCGGCACCAGGACCGCGCCCGCCGACACCGCGCCGAGCGCGGAGACGATCCAGTCCGCGGTGTTCGGCGCCCAGACCGCCACCCGGTCGCCGGGCGCGACGCCGGCGGCGATGCAGGCCGCGGCGGTGCGCTCGACCCGCGCGCCGAGCTCTTCGTACGAGACACGGGCCCGCCCCTCGACCACCGCCTCGCGGCTGCCGTACCGAGCAGCCGCGGCCCGCACCAACCGCGGAATGGACCCGAACTCAAGATCGGCCCGCGGATCCGACGGCTCGTCGTCCGCAACCGCAGCGCGCAACGCCTGTGGTCCGGCCGTGCCCCCATGCCCCTCCGGGGGCCCGGCGCCCTCGCCGCCCTTCTTCCGCTGCACCTCGCCGGGCATCGCGCCTGCCTTTCTCCCCCGGCGCCGGGGCGGGCCGCTCGGGGTGTCCGGGAGCCCGCCCGGGGGCCGTGCGGCGCGTACCTGCCGGGAGAACCCTGTGCCAGTTAGCTGACTGGTCGTCAGATTAGCGGTAGCCTCCTCGGCTGTCAGTACGGACGACAGGCCGGACGACCGACCACGGAGGTGGCGATGGGGGCGACCCTCAAGGACGCTACGGCGATAGCCGGCATCGGACAGACACCCTTCGCCAAACGCCTTCCCGAATCCGAGAAGACGCTGGCCTGCCGCGCGATCACGGCCGCCCTGGCCGACGCCGGCATCGCCCCCTCGGAGGTCGACGCCTTCGCCTCCTACACCATGGAGGAGACCGACGAGGTCGAGGTCGCGAAGGCCATCGGCGCGGGCGACGTCACCTTCTTCTCCAAGGTCGGCTACGGCGGCGGCGGTTCCTGCGCCACCGTGGCGCACCTGGCCGCCGCCATCGCCACCGGCCAGGCCACCGTCGGCGTCGCCTGGCGCTCGCGCAAGCGCGGCTCCGGGCCCCGCCCCTGGAAGAACACTGCCGTTCAACTCCCCACCCCCGCTCAATGGACCCGTCCCTTCGGCCTGCTGCGCCCGGCCGACGAGATCGGGATGCTCGCCCGTCGCTACATGCATCAGTACGGAGCCACCCGCGACCACTTCTTCAACGTCGCGCTGGCCTGCCGCAACCGCGCCAACCAGAACCCCGCGGCCGTCATGTACGACCGTCCGCTGACCCGCGAGATGTACATGACCGCGCGCTGGATCAGCGAGCCGCTCTGCCTCTTCGACAACTGCCTGGAGACCGACGGCGCGCTGGCCTGCGTCCTGGTCTCCGCCGAGCGCGCCCGCGACTGCCGCCGCGCCCCCGTCTACGTCCACGCCGCCGCCCAGGGCCTGCCCGCCCAGCACCACGGCATGGTCAACTACTGGAACGACGACCCGCTCACCGGACCCGCCTGGACCGCGGCCCAACACCTGTGGAAGTCCGCCGACTTCGGCCCGCAGGACGTGGACGTCGCGCAAATCTACGACGCCTTCACCCCGCTCATACCGCTCTCCCTGGAGGGCTACGGCTTCTGCGGGCGGGGCGAGGGCGCGGCCTTCACCGAGAAGGGCGCCCTGGAGATCGGCGGCCGGCTCCCGCTGAACACCGGCGGCGGTGGCCTCTCCGAGGCGTACGTCCACGGTTTCAACCTGATCACCGAGGGCGTCAAGCAGCTGCGCGGCACCAGCACCGCGCAAGTGCCGGACGCCGCGACCTGCCTCGTCACCGCGGGCGAGGGCGTCCCGACTTCCGCGCTTCTGCTGAGGAGTTGACCGTCAGTGAAATTCATGAAACCGAGTGTGACAGCCGCCACTGACAACCGCACCGCGCCCGCCACGCCTGTGGATAACTCCGCGACGACCGCCGCGGAACCCGCCGCGAACCCACCCGCTGACGGCTTCCTGCTCCCCGTCCCCGACGAGGACGGCGCACCGTTCTGGGCGTATGCGGCAAGCGGCGAACTGCGCGTCCAAGCCTGCGCCGACTGCGGCGAACTGCGCTTCCCGCCCCGGCCCTGCTGCCCGCACTGCCAGTCCTTCGCGAGCGAGTGGCGGCGGATGTCCGGCCGCGGCCGGATCTGGTCCTACGTCCTGCCGCACCCGCCGCTGCTGCCCGCGTACGCCGCCCTCGCGCCGTACAACGCCATCGTCGTCGAACTGGCCGAGGCGCCGCACATCCGGCTGGTCGGCAACCTCGTCAGCGCGCCGGACGCCGCGCTGAACTCCGTTCCCCCGGAACGGCTGCGCATCGGCGCCGCGGTGAAGGTGACCTTCCACGAAATGGCGGACGGCGTGACCGTGCCCCGCTGGCTGCTGGAGCGCCCGTGACCGTACGCGTCGACACCCGGGCCGCCGAGGGCGTCGCCCTGATCACCCTCGACCGGCCCGGCCGTCTCAACGCCGTCGACCTGGCGACCGCCGAGGAGCTGGCGGGCGCCTGGCGCGCTCTGCGCTTCGACGACACCGTGCGCGCGGCGGTCGTCACCGGCGCCGGCGACCGCGCCTTCTGCACCGGCGTGGACCGCTCGGTGCGCGTGCCGCAGCCGGCCTCCCCGTACTCCCTCGACGATCCGCTGCTCCGCGTCGGTCCCAAGGCGGCCGACCTGTGGAAGCCGGTGATCGCCGCGGTCGACGGCATGGCCTGCGGCGGCGCGTTCTACCTGCTGGGTGAGTGCGAGTTCATCGTGGCCTCCGAGACCGCGACGTTCTTCGACCCGCACACGACCTACGGGATGGTCAGTGCGTACGAGTCGGTCCTCATGGCGCAGCGCATGCCGTACGGGGAGATCGCCCGGCTCGCCCTGATGGGCACCGCCGA
Source organism: Streptomyces purpurogeneiscleroticus (assembly GCF_020024005.1). NCBI lineage: Bacteria > Bacillati > Actinomycetota > Actinomycetes > Kitasatosporales > Streptomycetaceae > Streptomyces > Streptomyces purpurogeneiscleroticus. The sequence goes on along the minus strand of NZ_NHSG01000475.1, from coordinate 3,169 downwards.
GCGGCTCGGCGCCCGCCGCGCGCACGAGGTGGGCCTGGTCTCCGAGCTGACGCCGCCGGGCGAGGCGCTGCCCGCCGCCCTGCGCGCGGCCGAGACCGTCGCCGCCCAGCCCACGGAAGCCGTACAGGGCACCGTACGGGCCCTGTGGGCGGCGAAGGAGGCGGCCCGCAGCCAGGCCCTGGCACACGCCCCGCACCTCATCGCGCTGGGCAACCTGCCACCGGAGCGGCAGGCGGAGCTCTTCGGAGAGCGCGGAAAGGAGTACCGGATGCGGTGATGGCCTCGGCCGCCATCCAGAGAGGTCCGAGAGACGGGTGGCTGTGGCTCAGCGCAGGTCGGTGAGGACGCAGTCGGTGACCTTGTCGGCACGGGCGGGGTGGGCCATCGGAATGGCGACCACGGTGTCCTCCGACGAGTCGTACCCGTAGAGGGCATCCATATACGGGTTGACGGTGACGCGCGCGGTGTCCACTGTCGTGCGGTCGGCGCCGCGGAACTCGACCGTGACCGTCACGTCCTCGTTCGGGTCCTCGACCACCAGCTCCACCTTGGCCCCGGGCTTCGCCGCGTCCGGGTCGTCGCTGACACAGCCAACGACTTTGCCCCGCCGCTCGGCATATGGGTCGTACGTCGAGTCGCCACTGCCCGAGTAGTCGTCGTCATCGTCATCGTCGTAGTGGTTGCTGCTGCCGTGGTAGCCGCTGCTGCTGGAGGCGCTGCAGCCGCCGCCACCGCTGTCACCCCCGTCACTGCCGCGGCCGTGCGGCCGGAAGCCGGTGAGCGAGAGCAGAACAACGGCCACGACGGCCGTGAGCCGCAGATGACGGCGTGCCATGAGAATTTCCCCCGATTGATTGACGAGCGCACGTCACGATACCGGGGCCGGATTGCCCCGTGGCGGCCCGCGGCGGCACGGCGTAGCGTCGGCTGTGGAGGCATCAGGACGATGCGAAGCGAGGCGACGCTTGTGGTGCGCAACGTAATCGGCTCCCTGATCGCCCTCATCGGAGCGGCGGCCGCCGTATGGAGCCCCTTCCGTCCTTGGTACGACGGCCGTCATGGTGAGGACGTCCGTATCGCGGACCTCTTCAACGGGATCACCGGCAGCGGGGCCGACGTCATGCGCTCACTCCTGCTGCCGATGCTGGCCGCGGCCGTGCTGACGCTGATCGGCGTGGTGCTGCGGTCCCGCCTGGTGGTCACGCTCGCGGGGCTGGTCGTGCTCGGCTTCACCGTCCTGTGGATGGTCCGGCAGGGCCAGGCGGCCGGCAGCCTCACCGTGGGGAGCGGGGGCCGCGGCCTGGGTCTGGGAGTCGCGGCGGCGCTCGGCGGCGGCGTCCTGCTGTTGCTGGGCGCGCTGCTGATGAGCGGCCGCCGCGCCCGCCGGCGCCGCAAGGCGCGGGAGCGCGAGGAGGAGTACGCGCCCGCACCGTACGGAGGAGAGCCCGACGACGGGTACGCGTACGACGGCGGACCCGGAGGCGCGCCGTACGCCTATGAGGGACAGCCGGACCAGCGCCCGTATGCGACGCCTCCGAACGGCCCCTACGGACAGCCGCCCACCGTCCCTTACGAACAGCAGCCCGTTCAGCAGCCCGTCCAGTGGCCGGGCGCAGGCGTCGGCTCCTCGGCCGACGGCCCCGCACGAGAGCCCTGGCCCCCGGCGACGCACGACGGCACGACCCCGCCGGCCGGTACACCGACGGTCGCGTCCCAGGAGCCGTATCAGGGGCCGTATCAGGGGCCGTATCAGGGGTCCTACCAGGACGAGAGCCCGTACCGCAGCGAGCCGCCGACCGAGAACGCGCACCCCGCCCCGGCCGACCGTACGCAGCCGCTGCCGCCCGTCCTCGGCGACCGGCAGCCCGGACAGGGCCGCCCGCCCGAGGAGCGCTAGCCGGAAAGACCGGCGCCAGGCCAGCACCGCACAGGCCCGCGCCGCGCCCTAGGAGCGCCGCGCCTGCCCCGTACCCTTCGCGGCGTCCAGCGCGTATACGCAGCGGTCCTTGCTGCAGGCGTAGACGACGCCCGCCGCGGCCACCGGGGTACCGGTGATCTCGCCGCCGGTCGCCAGCTTCCAGCGCAGTTGGCCGCCCATCGCGTCCAGCGTGTACAGGCAGTGGTCGGCGGACCCGAAGTGCACCCGGCCGTCCGCGGCCACCGGTGCCCCGATGACCTCTCCGCCCGCCTGGAAGCGCCAGCGGGGCGTGCCCGCGACCGCGTCCAGCGTGTACAGGGCGTTGCCGCTGCCCAGGTGCACCGCGCCGTCGGCGACCAGTACCGGCTCGGTCGACTGGCGTGCCTCGGTGGCGATCCGCCAGCGGTCCCGGCCGTCGTTCGCGTCCAGCGCGTAGACCGTACCGAGGTAGTCCGCGAGGTAGATGCCGCCGCCGGTGACGGCCGGCCCGGGGGCGTACGCGGGCGGCGCCAGGAAGACCGCCGGCGCCTCGAAGTGCCAGCGGACGTCGCCGCGGTTGCTGTCGATGGCCAGGACGCGCGTGCCGGCCACGACGTAGACCACGCCGTCCGGGGCGGTCAGCAGCCGCACAGGCACCCCGCCGCAGGACGCCGCGTCCCCGACGGGGTACGACCAGCGCTCGACGCCCGTACGGGCCTCCAGCGCCTTCAGCCGGGCGTCCGCCCAGACGTACACCGTGCCCTGGTGCACGACGGGACCGGACTCGGCGGTCTCGAAGTCGGTCTGCGCGCCGCCGATCTCCCACAGCAGCTCGCCGTTGGCCGCTTCCCACGCCTGCACGCCACCGCCGCGGGTGCCGGTGACGACCGTGCCGCGGTCGACGCCGAGGCTGTAGACCCAGCCCTCGGTGTTCAGCCGCCACAGCTCGGAGCCGTCGGTGGCGTCCAGCGCGTACAGGCTCGGGCCGTCCGAGGCGTGGATCCGGCCGTCCGAGACGGCCATCGCCCAGGCGACCTCGCGGGTCTTGAACTGGCGCCGCCCGCTGGCCACATCGAGCGCGTGCACCTCGAAGGAGGTGACGTACAGCAGGTCACCGGAGACGACCGGGGTGCCCCACACATCGTTGGACATGCGGAAGCGCCAGGGGCGCCAGCGGCCGTGTCCGCCCTGCGCCGCGGGATCGCCGGGCCGGCCGCCCGTGGGCGCGCCGTGGGCGCCCTGCGGGCCCGGTGCGGGCTGCGGAGGCACCGC
>NZ_NHSG01000474.1:0-9907 GCF_020024005.1 Streptomyces purpurogeneiscleroticus | reverse complement strand
GCCGGCCAGCGCGTCGTCCGCCACCTCCAGACCCGCCACCCGCCCCGGCACGATGGCGACGTCCCGGGCGGCCAGCCGCTCGCCTGCCGGCAGGCCCTGATGTGGCGGCAGTGGAGCACGGACGTGACGCTGCTGCTGCACGCCTCGCCGGAGCCCGGCGCCGAGGAGTACGAGCGGCTGGCCGCCCGGGACGTCGCCATCGTGCCGGGGCGGGTGGCGGGTCTGGAGGTGGCGGACGACGCGCTGGCCGGCGTGCGGCTGGCGGACGGCCGGCGGGTGCCCTGTCAGGCCCTGGTCGTGGAGCCGCGGTTCACCGCCCGCGCCGGGCTCCTCGCCTCCCTGGGGCTGTCCGCCGAGGTGGAGCGGTCGGACGAGGAAGTGGTGGGCAGCTCCGTACCGGCGGCCGGATCCGGGGCCACGGACGTGCCGGGCGTATGGGTGGCCGGGAACATCACGTCCCTCTCCGACCAGGTCATCGGCGCCGCGGCAGCCGGGGTGCAGGCCGCCCAGGCGATCAACTCGGACCTGGTCGACGAGGACACCCGGCTGGCGGTCGCGGCCCGCCAGGGGACCGGCTGACACGCGTACCTCCAGGACGTGATCAGCCGGTGTCCAGGCCGTCGATCAGCCGGTCGAGGAACCGGGTGAAGGTGGCTTCCGGGGTGAGCGGGCGGCCCGGCGCGGCGAGGGCCGCGGCGAGTTCCGGGTGGTGGCCGTCGGCGGCGACGGCGGCGAGGTAACGGGCCTCGGCCGCGGCCCGGCCGGGCGCTTCCGCCGCCGCGGCCTGCGCGATCTCGTACCCGACGTGCCCGGCGACGAAGCCGGTGAGCTGGCTGAAGACCTCCAGCTTCGCGGCGCCGTCCAGCCGGGTGGGCCGCAGGGCCGCGAGCGCGCGCTCCAGGAAGGCCAGCGCCTGCGGACCGAGCGTGCGGCGGGCGGTCAGCGCGGCGGGCAGCCAGGGGTGGCGGAGCATCAGCGCGCGCTGAAGGTGGCCGATGGCCTTCAGATCGCTGCGCCAGTCGCCGGTGAGCGGCTCGTCCGTCGGGAGCTCGCCGCTGACGTGGTCGACCATCAGCTCCAGCAGCGTCTCCTTGTCGGGTGCGTAGCTGTAGAGCGACATGACACCTGCGCCGACCTCGGCGGCGACGCGCCGCATGGTGACCGCGTCCAGCCCCTCGGCATCCGCGAGGGCGACGGCCGCCGCCGTGATCGCCTCGCGGCTGAAGGCGGGCTTGCGGCCCCGGCCGGTCCGGGCGGTGCCCAGCCAGAGCTGCTGGGGGTCGACGCCGGCTCCGTCATGACGGGTCACGTTCTTCGCCTTCCTTCGCGTCCCACTATTCTCGTACAGTGTACGGAAATACTGGAGGGGAACGAGGGGGAGAACACGAATGACACCGAAACCGCCGCTGTCCGCACGGATGATGCGAGCGACCTTCCGCGGGCTCCCGGCCAAGCGCTACGAAGCCGGCCGGGAACCGGGGCTCGTGGTGCCGGCGGCGGACGGCACTCCATTGCTGAGTGACCACTACTTCCCCCGCGCGGCGGGCGACTTCCCCACCCTGCTCGTGCGCTCGCCCTACGGAAGGGGCCTGCCCTGGTCCCCCATGTACGGCATGCTCTTCGCCGAACAGGGCTTCCACGTGGTCCTGCAGAGCTGCCGCGGCACGGGCGGCTCGGGCGGCCGGTTCGACCCGTGGCGCCAGGAGGCCGCCGACGGCCTGGCCACGGTGGCCTGGCTGCGGCGGCAGCCCTGGTTCACCGGCACGCTCGGCACGGTCGGCCCCAGCTACCTGGGGTACGTGCAGTGGGCGCTCGCGCTCGATCCGCCACCGGAGCTGAAAGCGATGGTGGTACAGGCCGGACTGCACGATCCGCACGCCTTCTTCCACGCGGGCGGCGCCTTCCACCTGGAGAACGCGCTCGCCGTCGGCGCGGGCATGACGTACCAGCACCGGGGGATCCTGCCCCTCGTCCGCGCGATGCTGCGCCTGAAGCGCCGGCTGCGCGAGATCACCACCGCGCTGCCGCTGCGCAAGGCGTACGTGCCCGCGCTCGGGGACGTGCCCTGGCTGGACGGGGCGATGACGCACCCGGACGCCGACGACCCGCACTGGCACGGCACCTCCATGGCGGCGTCCGCCGAGCGGCCGGGCGTGCCCACCGCGCTGACCACCGGGTGGCACGACGCGCTGGCCGACCAGACCTTCGCGCAGTACCACCGGCTGCGCCGCGCTGGCCGCACGGCCTCCCTGCTCGTCGGCCCCTGGACGCACACCTCCGCGATGCAGGAGGGCTGGCCCGAGGTCTTCGCCGAGAGCGTGAGCTGGCTGCGCGCGCACCTGTGCGGCGACGCCGCCGGCCTGCGCCCCACCCCTGTACGCGTGCACGTCGGCGGCGGAGGCGGCTGGCGGGACCTCGACGACTGGCCGCCGGCCCCCGCGACGACCGACTGGTTCCCCGCAGCGCACGGGACCCTCACCCGGCGGCCCCCGGCGGACTCCGCGCCGCCGGGCACCCTCCGCTACGACCCGGCCGACCCCACCCCTTCCGTGGGCGGTCCGCTGCTCTCCCCCGGAGCCGGCCCCCGCGACAACGGCGACCTGGAGGCGCGGGCGGACGTCCTGACGTTCACGAGCCCGCCGCTGGCCGAGCCCGTCGACGTGCTCGGCCCGGTCAGCGCGCGGCTGCGGGTCTCCACGGACACCGGCCACGCGGACGTCTTCGCCCGGCTGTGCGAGGTGGACGCGGAGAACCGTTCCACCAATGTCTGCGACGGGCTGGTCCGGCTGACGACCGACGGGCCGGCGCCCTCAACGGTCACCGTGCCGATGAGCTCCACCGCCCACCGCTTCGCCGTAGGCCACCGCGTCCGCCTCCAGCTCAGCGGCGGCGCGCACCCCCGCTACGCCCGCAACCCCGGCACCGGGGAGCCCGCGGCCGACGCCACCGCCCTCGTACCGGCACGGATCACGCTGCACGCGGGCTCGGTGCTGTCCCTTCCCACCGGAGTAAGGGACTGAGCGTCAGTCCCGCACCTTCAGGACGAGCTTGCCGCGGGTGCGGCCCTCTTCTCCGCGGCGGTGCGCCTCGGCGGCGTGCTCCAGCGGGAGGACGTCCTCCACCTCGACCTTGACCACGCCCTTGTCGATCAGCTCGGCGATCTTCGTGAGGGCCGCGCCGTCCGGCTCCACGAGGAAGCCGCAGGCCCGCAGCCCCAGTTGGCGGGCGGTGTCCGCCAGCTCGGGCGCGACGCCGGAGGGCACCGCGATCAGCAGACCGCCGGAGCGGAGCGTGCCCAGCGACCGGGTACTGGTGTCGTCCTTGTCGTCGCCGACCAGGTCGATGACCACGTCGACGTCCCGGATCTCGTCCTCGAACCGTACGGCGGTGTAGTCGACCAGCTCGTCGGCGCCCAGCCTGCGCAGCCAGTCGTGCTTGGCGGCGGTCGCGGTGCCGATGACGTGGGCGCCGAGGTGCTTGGCGAGCTGCACGGCGAAGTGGCCGACGCCGCCGGCCGCCGCGTGGATCAGCACCCGCTGCCCGGCGGTCACCTGGGCCGTGTCGACCAGCGTCTGCCAGGCGGTGAGCGCGGCCAGCGGCACGGCGGCGGCGTGCTCGTGGTTGAGCAGGGCGGGCTTGCGGGCGAAGTGCCGGGAGGGGGCCGTGACGTACTCGGCGTACGCGCCGGCCTCACGCGGGAACCACGGCATCCCGTACACCTCGTCGCCCACGGCGAGGGTGTGCACGCCGAAGCCGACCTCCTCGACCACGCCGGAGACGTCCCAGCCGACGGTGAACGGCGGGTCACCGAGCACGGCCGCCATGCCGCCGCCCTGCCGGGTCTTCCAGTCGACCGGGTTCACGCCCGCGGCGTGCACCCGCACCAGCACCTCGGTCGGCAGCGGCGCCGGCCGCGCCGCCTCGGACATCCGCAGGACGTCCGGGCCGCCGAGCGCGTCCTGGGTGATCGCGCGCATGGTGGTCTCGCCGCTCGGGGCGCTGGTCATGTCGTGCCTCCTGTGCGTGTGCCGTACTCGGCGCGGGCGCGCCGCGGGGTCGGCTGACCCCCGTACCGGCGAAGCTACCGCCGGGGACCGGCGCCCCCGCGGAAGCCGTCCCGCGCGCCGCACCCGTACCCGGACGCCGGCACCCGTACGCCCCGGCCTCAGTGCATGGGGTGGCCGCCGAGGTGCTCCGGGCCCTGCGCGCGCTCCAGTTCGTGGCTGAGCTGCTCCAGCTCGCTGCCGCCGGCCATCTGGCGGGTCAGCTCGTCCAGCGCGATCTCCGACTTGAGGTGGCTGCCGGCCATCGTGCCGCGCTTGAGGAGGACGAAGCGGTCGCCGACGAGGTAGGCGTGGTGCGGGTTGTGGGTGATCAGGACGACGCCGAGGCCCGCGTCCCGGGCGGCGGCGACGTACTTGAGGACCACGCCGGACTGCTTGACGCCGAGCGCGGCGGTCGGCTCGTCCAGTACGAGGACCTTGGCGCCGAAGTAGACCGCGCGGGCGATGGCCACGCACTGCCGCTCGCCGCCGGAGAGGGTGCCGATCGGCTGGTCCACGTCGCGCAGGTCGATGCCCATCCGCAGCAGCTCGGAGCGGGTGGTCTCGCGCATCGCGCGGGCGTCGAGGTGCTTGAAGGGGCCGAAGCCCTTCGTCGGCTCGGAGCCGAGGAAGAAGTTCCGCCAGACCGGCATCAGGGGGACGACGGCGAGGTCCTGGTAGACGGTGGCGATGCCGCGGTCCAGGGCCTCGCGCGGGGAGGCGAGCCGGGCCTCCTCGCCCTCGATCGTGAAGGAGCCGGCGTCGTGCTGGTGCAGCCCCGCGATGATCTTGATGAGGGTGGACTTGCCGGCGCCGTTGTCGCCGAGCACGCAGGAGATCTCCCCCGCGTGCACCTCCAACGAGACCCCTTCGAGGGCCTTGACGTTGCCGTAGTACTTGCTGACGTCGCTCAGCTCGACGAGCGGCGTGCCCGCTTCAGTACGGGGCTCGGAGTCGGTCGCGGTACTCATTTGCTCGCCTCCGCGCGCTTGCGTACCCAGGCGTTCAGCAGCGTGGCGAGCAGCAGCATCGCGCCGAGGAAGAACTTGTACCAGTCCGGGTTCCACTGGGCGTACACGATGCCCTTGCTGGTCATGCCGAAGATGAAGGCGCCGACCGCGGCGCCGATCGCCGAGCCGTAGCCGCCGGTCATCAGGCAGCCGCCGACGGCCGCCGCGATGATGTAGAGGAACTCGTTGCCGACGCCGTCGCCGGACTGGATCGCGTCGTAGGAGAACAGCAGGTGCTGGCCGGAGATCCAGGCGGCGAAGGCGACGCCCATGTACAGGCCGATCTTGGTCTTGGTGACCGGGACACCGACCGCGCGGGCCGCGTCCGCGTTGCCGCCCACCGCGAAGATCCAGTTGCCGACCCGTGTCCGCAGCAGGATCCAGGTGGCCAGCGCGATCAGCGCGATCCACCACAGGATGGTGACCTGGATGTCCACGCCGCCGATCGTGAGGTGGGAGGCGAAGAGCACCCGGGCCGACTCGAAGCCCTCCATGTCGGCGATGGACTTCGTGGAGACCGTGCCGCTGATCAGCTTGGTGAAGCCGAGGTTCAGGCCGGTCAGCATGAAGAACGTGCCGAGCGTGATGATGAAGCTGGGCAGCTTCGTACGGGTGAGGAGAAACCCGTTGAAGACGCCGATGGCGAGGGTGACCAGCAGGGACACCCCGACGCCGACCCAGGTGTTCGCCGTCATCTGGTAGCTGAACATCGAGGAGATCAGCGCCGAGCTGACGACCATGACGCCGGCCGACAGGTCGAACTCGCCGCCGATCATCAGCAGCGCGACCGGTACGGCCATGATGCCGATCGTCGAGGACGCGTACAGCACCGTCGACAGGCTGTCCGCCTGGAGGAAGGTGTCTGCCGCGAACGAGAAGAACAGGAAGACGGCGATCGCGCCGACCACCGCGCCCAGTTCGGGGCGGCCCATCAGGCGGCGGGCGAGCGAGCGGTGCACAAGGCGCTCGTCCGGGCCCTCGGTCGGCTCGGCGGGCTGCGGTTCCGCGGGTGGTGCGGCGGTGCTCATCGGGTCCCCCGCTTCGTGTATTCGGCCAGCGCGGCGGCGTCCTTCTTGGTGACGACCTGGGGTCCGGTGAGCACCGGACGGCCGCCGCCGAGGACGTCGGAGTTGTACTTGTACAGCCAGAGCAGGTCCACCGCCTGGTAGCCCTGGAGGTAGGGCTGCTGGTCGACGGCGAAGCCGAGCGAGCCGTCCTGCAGCCCGTCGGCGACCTGCGCGTTCAGGTCGAAGGTGGCGATCTCGGCCTTGCTGTTCGCCTGGTCCTTGGCCTTCACGGCCGTGGCGGCGAAGGGCGCGCCGAGCGTGACCACGGAGTCGATCTTCGGGTCGGCCTGCAGCTGGGACTCGATGGAGGACTGCACGTCGGGCATGTTCGTGCCCTCGACGTACAGCTTCTTCATCGTGCCCTCGAACGTCTTCTGCGCGCCGTCGCAGCGCTGCTCGTGGCCCACGTTGCCCTGCTCGTGCAGGACGCACAGGGCCTTCTTCTTGTGGCGCTTGTTCAGTTCCTCGCCGACCGCCTCGCCGGCGATCGACTCGTCCTGGCCGACGTGGGTGAGTGCGCCGTACTTCTCGGAGACCTCGGAGCCGGAGTTCACGGTGATCACCGGGATGCCGGCCTTCTCGGCCCGGGCCAGTACGCCCTTCATGGCGTCCGGCTTGGCGAGCGTGACGATCAGTCCGTCGACCTTCTGGTCGATGTAGGACTGCACGAGCTGCGCCTGCCGGTTGCCCTCCTTGTCGTGCCCGTAGACGAACTTGATGTTGTCCTTGGCGGCGGCCTGTTTGGCGCCGTTCTGCACGATGTCCCAGAAGGTGTCGCCGTCGCCCGAGTGGCTGACCATGGCGAAGGTCCACTTCGGGGTGTTCACGGCCGCCCGGCCGCCGGCCACCTGCGCCTCGCGCGCCTCCTCGGCCCGCTTGCCGCCGGTGGCGCTGCAGCCCGCCAGGGCCAGGCCGAGCACCCCTGCCAGCACGGCGCCCAGCGCGCGTGCCCCTGTCCGAACCCTTGCCACGAGGTCGTGCCCTTCTCGTTGGATCGCTGGATCGATGGGATCCCGCGGATCTCACTGTCCGTAGTCATTCCGTGGGCCCGACGGATCGGGCCCAACCGCCAAGTATCCGTTATGCCTGCTGGGCCCGGGGTCAGCGGGTCCCGCGAGCGGTGTACTTCTCCAGCGCCGGTACGTCCTTGTCGGTGACGACCGCCGGGCCGGTGAGCACCGGGCGGCCGCCGCCCAGTACGTTCGCATTGGTCCGGTTCAGCCAGAGCAGATCGACCGCTTCGTACCCCTGGAGGTAGGGCTGCTGGTCGACGGCGAAGGTGATGTCCTTCGCCTTGAGGCTTTTGACGACCGCGGCGTTGAGGTCGAAGGTCGCGATCTGTGCGGCGCTGCCGGCCTGCTCCCGGGCCTTGACCGAGATGGCCGCCATGGGTGCGCCGAGCGTGACGATCGCGTCGATGTCCTTGTCCGACTGGAGCTTCGCCTCGATGGAGGACTGCGAGGACGGTGCGTTCGTCCCGTCGACGTTGAGATTCTCGACCGTACCGTCGAAAGCTTTCTTCACCCCGGCGCAGCGGTCCTCCAGGGAGACGTTGCCCTGCTCGTGGATGACGCACAGCGCCTTCTCACGGTCGCGCCTGTTCAGCTCCTCGCCGACCGCCCGGCCCGCGACGGTCTCGTCCTGGCCGATGTGGGTGAGGGCGCCGTACTCCCGGGAGTACTCGCCGCCGGAGTTGATGGTGATCACCGGGATGCCGGCTTTCACGGCGGTCCGCACGGCCGACCGCAGGGCCTGCGGCTTGGCGAGCGTCACGATCAGCCCGTCGACCTTCTGGTCGGTCATGCTGCGGACCAGCTCGGCCTGGCGCGACCCCTCCTTGTCATTGGCGTAGAGGAATTTCACGTTGTCCTTCTTCGCCGCCTGCTCGGCGCCGGTCTGGACGATGTCCCAGAAGGTGTCGCCCTCCCCGGAGTGGCTGACCATGCCGATGGTCATGCGGGGCGTACCGGCGGCCTTCCCGGAGGCGCCGGACGCGGCGTCCTCCTCGGACTTCTTCCCGCCGGAGCCGCTGCAGCCGGCGGCGAGGGCGAGCGCCACGAGCGCGGCCGCGACGGCGCGTGTCCTCCGGTGGGTCGTACATATCGTGCGCACGGTACGCATCGTGGACCGCCTTCGCTCCCCCGCCGCCCGATTGCGGCTGGAGGAGTTCTAGCGGCGTACGACACGCCACGTCAATGGTTTGTCAGAACATCCTTACCCGAGGGCGGAATGCTCAGGGACGCACGAGGAGCTGGAACTCGAAGGCGTACCGCGAGGCGCGGTAGACGTGCGAACCGAATTCGACCGGGCGGCCGGTGTCGTCGAACGTCGTGCGCTGCATCGTGAGCAGCGGGGCGCCCTCCTCCTCGGCCAGCCGCTCGGCCTCCGCCGCGTCGGCGACCCGCGCGCCGACCGCCTGCCGGGCGCTGTGCAGGGTGATCCCGGCGTTGCGCATCAGGCGGTACAGGCCGGTGCTCTCCAGCTGCGCGGTCTCCAGCGTGATCAGTCCGAGCGGGAGGTGGTTGCGCAGATGGGCCATGGGCTCGCCGTGGGTGAGCCGGAGCCGCTCGACGAGCGCGACCTCCGCGCCCTCGGCGACGCCGAGCGCGGCGGCGACCTCGGCGGTGGCCTCGGTGGTGGTGTTCAGCAGGACCTTCGTGGCAGGCTTCTGGCCGGCCGCCTCCAGGTCGTCGTAGAGGCTGCTCAGCTCCAGCGGCCGCTTGACCTGGCTGTGCACGACCTGGGTGCCGATGCCGCGGCGGCGGACGAGCAGCCCCTTGTCCACGAGGGACTGGATGGCCTGCCGTACGGTCGGCCGGGACAGCCCCAGCCGCCCCGCGAGCTCGATCTCGTTGCCGAGCAGGCTGCCCGGGGCCAGCTTGCCGGTCTCGATCGCGGCCTCCAGCTGCTGGGACAGCTGGAAGTACAGCGGTACCGGGCTGCTCCGGTCGACGCTGAACTGGACAGGGCCTTCGGCGCCCTCGGTGACTGCTTCGTGTTTCCCCACGCCGCCGAGCGTATCCGCCCATCCCCATGACGGGAAGTCCAGAGGTCACATTGTCCGGACATTATGTACTGGCGCCACTTCGGGAGCTGGCCGTCCAGCGGCATCACCGTGCCCCGGACCCTCGCACACCACAGACAGCGCTTCGACGCGCCCCGATCGGAAGAAACGGGTGGCCACAGGGGACGCAGGCGGCACAATGGGCGGATGCCGGAGTACGCCGAACTGCATCTGTCCGACCGCACGTTGGTCCGCCTCGCCCTCGCCCCCGTCGGGACGCCCGCGTCCGCCGTGCCCGCCGCCCGCCCCGATCTGCCCGACGGGGCCGGCACCGTCGAGCCGGTGGGCCGGGCCGGCGAGCGGCTGGCCGCACTCGCCGGGGACGGGCTGCGCGCGGTGCTCAGCCCGCTCGGCCCGCTGCTCCAGGAGGTGCACGACTCCGTCGTGCGCACGGAGAACCCTCCGCAGGAGCTGTCCGTGGAGTTCGGCGTGCAGATCGGGCAGGACCTCAAGCTCGGCATCGCCGGGGGCAGCGCGCAGGCCGCCATGACGATCACCGCCAGCTGGCAGCTGCCGGACACCGCATCCCAGGAGGGCTGAGTGCGGTGGTTCGGCGCCGGCGCCGAGGGCGCCGGTGAGGACGCGACGCCGGACGAGCGGGCCGGGCTGGTCACGGTGTACGGGACGGGCTTCGCCCCGGCGGACGGCGGACAGCCGCCCGCGCGGCCCCCGTCCGCCGCCCGCCCCTTCGTCGCCACCCCGCTCGGCGGCGGCGGACGGGGG
>NZ_NHSG01000473.1:0-9793 GCF_020024005.1 Streptomyces purpurogeneiscleroticus | reverse complement strand
GGGGTGTTGCCGCGGGCTGTGGTGGTGCGGCGGCTGCTGGCGGTGGATGCTGAGGGGCAGGGGGCGTTGTCGCGGTGGCATGTGCGGATCGCGGCCCAGGTGGCGGGGGTCTCGGAGCGAACGGTGTGGCGGTGGCTGGCCGACGGGCGGAGGGCCGGCTTCAGGCGCGGCCGCGGCGGGAGGGGTTTCCGCTCAGTGACGCCTTGTGGGAGGTCCTGGCGCAGACGGGCGGCAATGTCGCGGAGCTGCACCGGCGGATGCTGCAGGCGCAGCAGGCCGGTGACCTTCAGCGGTGGGGTGTGCAGTGTGTTCCCTCACTGCCGACGTTGCACCGCGCGATCAAGCGTGACCTGGGAGCGGGCCGGGTGTTGGAGGTGGCCCGTGCGGCCGGCGTTCGGGTGGGGCTGGAGCCGAGCCGCTATGACCGGGCGCTGGCGGAGCTGGGGTTCACCGACGAGTCGGGCACACCGCCTGGCGGGGAACCAATGCCGGGTGAGGCTGCTGCACAGGGCGGGGATGACCCTGCGGGTGCTGCAACCGCGCCACGGGGTGGATCTACACTGCGACCTTTTATACCGCCCACGAGATCAGCGGACGCTTCTGCCCGTGGTGCATCGCGGACGGCAGTGCGGCTGAGTTCGCCGGCGAGTTCGTGGATTCCTACGGGCTCGACTGGCGTGCGGAACCAGTTCCCGAGGCGACCCTGACCAGGACGACGCCAACGCCAGAGAGTGAGCCTGTGCAGCCCACAGCCTTGGGGCGGGCGGCTGCGGGCTGTCGTCCGGATACAGGGGGTGTTCCTGGGAAGGGAGTGCATGGCCGTCAGATCCAGCGCTATCGTCCTCAGTAGATTCGGCGGGCAACGGGGGTATGAGGGGATGCTGGAACAGGAGTTGACAACGCTGGCCGCAGCTGGCGGTGCGGCGATAGTGACGGCCGCGAGCACGGACGCATGGACCCGCTTCCGGGATGCGCTGGCGCGCTGGTTCGGCCGCGGCAACCCGCAGCGTGAGCAGGCGCAACGCGAGCGGCTCGACCAGACCGCCGCCGCGCTCCAGGCAGCCGACGGCGGCGTGCAGGCCCGGGCCCGGCAGGAAGCCTCCTGGCAGACCCGCATCGAGCTCCTGCTGGAATCCCTGGACGAAGCCGACCGCGCGCAGGCCGTGAACGACCTGGGCGCCCTGCTCGAACAGCAGAAGGCACCGCACAGCGGCATATCCGCCGGTGACGGCGTCGTGGCCGCGGGCGGCGACCTCAACATCACAGCCGACAACGGCTCGATGGCCCTCGGCGCGGCGAACGGGCCGGTGACCTTCACCCCCCCTCCGGCGCCGGCTCCGCCACAGGGCTGAACGGACCGGCCGCCCCAAGCCCGCAACCACCCCCCGCAGAACCTGGTACTTCGAACACCGTCACAGTCCACGCCAGCCACAACAGCGTGGCGATCGGCAGCGCTGGCCAGGTCAACTACCATGCCGCGCCCCGAGAGCCCGCTGCCTGGCCACACCAGGTCGGTGTGCTCCCGCCCCGGGCCCAGTCCTTCCAGGACCGTGCCGAGGCCGAGAGGCTGCGCGCGGCGGTCGAGGGCGCCGGCACGACCGCGCTGGGCCAGGTCCTGACCGGGATGGGCGGGGTCGGCAAGACCCAACTCGCCGCCGACTACGCCCTCGCCGCGTGGGACAACGGCTCAGGCGGCAGCCTGGACGTCCTGGTCTGGGTCACTGCGAGTTCCCGCTCTGACGTGGTGGCCGGCTACGCGCAGGCCGGTATCGAACTGTGCCGGGCCGACCCCGACGACCCCGAACAGGCTGCGCGGACGTTTCTGGCCTGGCTGACCCCAAAGGCCGGGGCACGGCCGTGCCGGTGGCTGGTCGTCCTGGACGACGTTGCCGACCCCGACGACCTGCGCGGGCTGTGGCCGCCCGCCGGATTTCACGGGCACACCCTGGTCACCACCCGCTGCCGCGACGCCGCCCTGACCGGCGAGGGCCGGCGCCGGATCGAGGTCGGCCTGTTCACCGAGACCGAGGCCGTCGCCTACCTCACCCGGTCCCTGGCCGCCCACGACCGTGAGGAGACCGAAGAACAGCTCAGCGCCCTGGCCGACGATCTCGGCTGCTTGCCCTTGGCCCTCTCCCAGGCCGCCGCCTACGCCATCGACTCCGGCGAGGACGTGGCCTCGTACCGGGACCTGCTCGCCGACCGTGCCACTACCCTCGCCGACACGGCCCCCGACCGACTCCCCGACGACCAGGCCCTCCCTCTTGCCGCCGCCTGGTCCCTGTCCATCGACCGCGCCGATGTCCTGCGCCCCGCCGGCCTGGCCCGCCCCATGCTCCAACTGGCCGCCCTCCTCGACCCCAACGGCATCCCCGAGACCGTTCTGACCAGCGAGCCCGCCCTCGGACACCTCGCCAAGCACCGGCCCCGACCCAGCCCGGACGCCACTGGGGATCCAGCACCAGTCTCCCCAAGGGACGCGGCGCGGGTCCTGCGAACCCTGCATCGCCTCAGTCTTGTCGACCACACCCCCGCCACTGCCCACAAGGCCGTGCGCGTCCACCGGCTCATCCAACGCGCCACCCTCGACACCCTCCCCCACGACCACAAGCACGAGACTGCCCGTACGGCCGCCGACGCCCTGCTGGCCGTCTGGCCCGGCCCCTCACACGACACCGCCCTCACCCAGGCCCTGCGCTCCAATACCGCCGCCCTCACCGACCACGACGAAACCGCCCTCCATCAGCCACATGCCCATGCAGTGCTCCACCGTGCTGGGACCAGCCTCGGCGAAGCCGGCCACGTCGCTGCTGCCACCGCACACTTCCTACGCCTGACCGAGACAACGACCCAGCACCTGGGCCCAGACCATCGCGACACCCTGGCAGCCCGTCACGGCCTCGCCAGGTGGCAGGGTGAGGCCGGGGATGCGGCCGGGGCAGCAGCAGCCTTCGAGGAACTCCTGGCAGACCGGATCCGAGCGCTCGGCCAAGACCACCCCGACACTCTGGCCACCCGCAATAGCCTCGCCCGATGGCAGGGTGAGGCCGGCGACGCGGCCGGGGCAGCAGCAGCGACCGAGGACCTGCTGCCACACCTGGAGCGCCTACTGGGCGAGAACCACGGCGAAACCCTGGCGGCCCGAAGCAACCTCGCCCGGTGGCTGGGCCGGGCAGGGGATGCACCCCGTGCGGCGGCAGCTTTGCAACACCTGCTGCCACAGATGGTGCAACTGCTGGGTGAGGACCACCCCGACACCCTGACGGCCCGCAACAACCTTGCCAACTGGCAGGGCGAGGCAGGAGAACCGGCGGGGGCGGCAGGCGCCTTCGAGCAACTCCTGGCCGACCGGATCCGGGTGCTCGGCCAAGACCACCCCCGCACCCTGACCAGCCGTGGAAACCTCGCTCGGTGGAAAGGCCGGGCTGGCGACGCCGCCGGGGCAGCAGCAGCCTTCGAGGAACTCCTGGCAGACCGGATCCGAGTGCTCGGCGAAACCCACCCCCACACCCTGAACACCCGCCACAACCTCGCCCATTGGCGGGGGGAGGCGGGCGATGCGGCCGGGGCAGCCGCTGCCTTCGAAGAGCTCCTGACCTATGAGGTGCGGATACTGGGCGCGGATCACTCAAGCACCCTGCACACCCGCAGCAATCTCCTCTACTGGCGCGGTAAGGCGACGGAAGGTGTCGACGAATCGACCGATTCCTGAACAAGGTCAGAAAATGGCGCCGCTCGCCCGTGCTGCCACCCCACGAAGACGGCGTGGCCCCAGCCGCCGGCTGCCAGCCGTGGAGCTCGAACCCGGCTTCATTTACGCCGGTGCGGATGCAGCCCCACTTCACCGGCACCGCCCTAATCGCCGACGATGTTCCGGCCCTCGTCGCCTTCTCCGCCGCCGTCCCGGACGCAGATGTCGAAGGAATGCCCCCTTCGCCCGGGTGGCGGTTCCCTGTGCCGTCCTGTCGTTCTTCTCCGCACGGGGTCGCCCTCGCCCCTGCATCCTGACCAGCCCACTTCCTCAAGCTCAGGCCAACGAACGCGTCAGCATGCCCGTGACCTGGAGGATTTTCCGTTCAGGCTCTCAGCGCTGCTTGGTCAAGATCAAGCAAAGGATCTGAGACACCCGCTGCCGAGCCACTAGGGCGTGTCTGTTAAATGCGAGCCCAGACCAGCACTGCGGCAAGGACCGCGGCCGAGCGGTAGACGATCGCCGGGGCGCTCCTCACAAGCCGAGACGGGCGCGTACCAGCACCGTGAAGGGAACGTCGAGCCACAGGCTGAGGAGGCACCAGCCTGCGACCTTTACCGCGCCCAAACCGAGCCCGTACCTGACGGCCTTACCGAAGTCGTCGCGGGCGAAGCGCACGACGCACCGCCACAGGGCGGCGCGCAGGCGAGCGGCAAGGATCCGACAGCGGCGCGCCAGACGGCGGCCGCGCGAGCAGGCGGGGACGGGCTGGGAGATGTCCATACGGGACATGAGAAAAGCGCTCCTGTTTTCGAGAACGTCAACCGAAGGGCGGCCGCGACGAGCGCGGCGTCCGCGGGGGTGCGCCGCGCGGTCGGCTGCGGCCCGCTCTGCGACGGGCGTCCTCGTGGGGGTGGAGCTCAGCCCGAGGTGGCTGTGTTCCACAGAGTAGGGCATGCGGGAGGAAACGTTGCCCGGGACGTGAACGGCCATGCGGTGCCTTCCAGTCGATGACGGCCGAACCGCAGACGCCAGGATGCTGAAGCGCCCTGGTCAACTGCGGCTCACTCGTCCCTTGGGCTGCGAAGACGACCGCAGACAGCAGTGGCCGGGCAGAATCTTCTGCCCGGCCACTGCTGCGCATCCCACCGTCGCCGGGGACTGTGACACATGTGTCACAGTCCCCGGCTTCTCTACGCCCACTCCAGCCCGAGCTCGGCCAGCTGGGTGTCCAGGAGCAGTATTTGTGACTAGTGGGCGAGGGTGACCTTGGCTGATCAGTCCGCGGCCCTGAGCTATGGGTTTATCACGCCCAGGGGTGTTGGTCAGGTGTGCTCAGTTTCAGTGCGGGCTGATCAGGTTCGTTGAGTGCTGCTGTGCGCTGGTGGTCTTGCTGAGCCAGTACAAGGCGGTGTCCATGTCGCGTGGCGCCCAGTCGCGGATCGGGGCTGGAGCGGTGGCTAGGAGTTGGTCGATTGTTTCGATGTAGCGGCTGTAGCGTCCGGGTGCGTGGCTGAGGGGCACGCCGAGGGCGTGCAGTGCACTGTGGGCTCGTCGGTCGTAGATGGCCATGCGGTGGGGCGCGGCTGCGGTAAGGACGGCGGATGCTAGGGCGTCGCCGGTGCGAAAACCCGGCAGCGGGGCGAGGGCTGCTCGGCCGGCCTGTGCTGCTGCCCTGCGGTTGACAGTGGTGTCGCGTGCGGCGTTGACGGCTGCGGCTGTCGTTCGGCGCACGTCCGCGTCTGGGAGGGCCATTAGCTCGGCGGCCCAGGGGGTGTCAGCTCTGAGTCGTTTCCACATCAACAGCGCTCCGATATCCGCTTTGCCGATGTCTCCGCTCGCGCATACGCGCTGGGTCACCTGCTGCAGGGTCTCGTCGTAGTACGTGCTGACGGCATCGGTGTAGGCCTGGCGGGCGGCAGTGAGCTGCTGCCATTGCTCGGGAGTCAGGGCGAATGAACTATCGGTCACGGCTTGGTGCTCTCCGTTTTCGTGTGTTCAGGACGCTGCGAGTGCCGAGCGCCTCAGAGAGTGCGCAGCGTGGCTTCAATTGCCTTCACGATGCCGTCATGGGCCGCTGGCGCCACCCGGTGGGCCCTACCTATGGAGACCGGGGCCTGCTGCGCGATGCGGTCCAGTACGCGTAGGAAGTTCTTGTCGGCGGTGAGAAAAACTTCGCAGTCCGGCAGGTAGGAGGCGTGTTGGACGTCAATGGGGTTGCCGTTGGTGACCTTCATGTCTGCCTGCACGGTATCCGCCGCCCACCGGATCCAGTTGCGCGGCATGTAAGCGGGTTCCACCTCGTACAGCCAGAACCGGTTGAACGCCTCCCGAGAGGCGCACATGGCACGGAGGTCTACCCGGGCGCCGACCCAGTCGGCGTAGGTGGTGTCCTCATGCGTGAGCACGGATCGGCGACCCGTCGCGAAGGCACGCCAGTACACCTCCTGGTTGTACGGCCGCCATGCCGCGATCCTTTCGCCAGGTGCCCACCCGGCCTGCTGCTCCGCCGTCGTCTCGTCACTCGGGGAGAATGTGATCTGAGAGAGGTCGCGGAGATCGAAGTTGGCCTCGCGCCAACGCTCCCGCTGTTCCTTCTGGTTATCCACGAGGAACTGCACCGTGCGCGCGGTCCGCCGGGCCGGCTCCGCATCGTGCAAGCGGTCGTGGTGCTTTGCCGCCTCTCGCCAGAATCTCTTGGTCCAGTACGTACGCCACGTCGCCTCGCGTCCGGTGTCAGGCACTGCCCGCATCCACTCCGGGTGCAGACGGCGCACCTCGGAGATGACCTCAGCGCTCTCCCGGTCGGCCTCGCTGCGCAGTCGCTCATCCGTCGCGGTCGTGATGGCTTCGACGATGGCTGCCCGCCTGTCCGAGAGGGGATGATCCAGTACCTCGAGCAGGACGCTCGGAGGGGTTACCACACGATGCCCAAGCGAATGTGCGAGCGCAGTGAACCGCTCCCCGGCCCGTTCATCCCCTAGGTAGGACCAGACGTTGTTGTCGAGCATGATCTTCACGCTGTCGTCCTTTCCCCTCAGATGCCGGTACCTGAGGCGCCGAACTCCTCTGCAGTGACATCACGACAAACGCTAGGCGCAGCCATGCCGAGTCCGACACCATCGCTGTGAGGCTCGTGACGTGACGTCGGCGTCTATGCTGCCCAGTGGAGTCCGAGGTCGGCGAGCCGAGCGAGCCTGTCCGCAGGCAGCTTCGTCCTGCGACCCTTGAGATTCATCACCCATACCCCCAATTTCACGGCGTGTTCCTGGCCGTCGACCACGATTCGCTCTACGTGGGAGCGGCTGATGGGCCCCACGGAGCCGGTGCGGGCCTTGTACTGGGTCAGGGCCGCCACACCCCGCTCGAAGGCTTCAGAGGTCCCCTGGCGGCCCTTGACGGCCGCCGTCTTGGGTGCGGGGAGCGGGCCGATGCCGAGCTGCTCCAGGCGCTCGCGCTGCCCGGCCGCGAGCTTGGTCCAGGCGATGTGTTCGCGCTGCCGGGTCAGCCAGCGGCCGATGTCGGCGCCGTCGACGGTGACGCCGGGCAGCAGGTCCTCCACGCGGGCGCCGCCGGTGAGGCACTCCCGTACGGCGGCGTAGTGCCGCTGCCAGTCGATCGGCCACTTCGGATTCCAGTCCGGGTCGATCGCCGCCAGCGCCGCGGCCCGCTCGGGGCGCCCCTCCAGCGCACCCGGGCGGCGCAGGTTGGACAGCCATTGCCCCACTGGCCGGTCCAGGGCGGTGGCCGGCCGGGGCGCGGCGAGCGTGCGGTGCTGCTCGAAGTAGACCCGCGCGGCGGCGAGGTTCTCCTCGAACGCGGCATCGGTGGCGTCCCAGATCATGCCGAGCTTCTCCAGCCGCTCGGCCCGCGCGCCCGACATGGTCCCGGCCCCGTACGCCCGGCGCTGTTCGGCCGTCCACTGTCCCAGCGGATACGGGCCGGGCGGCTCCTTGTGGTCGTAGGGAACCCGGGCGTGCCCTTCCCGCTCCACGAACCGCTTCAGCGCGGCGTAACCCCGCGCCCAGTCCTGCCGCTCGGTGTCGATGACGTTGAAGCTGACCCACTCCGCGACCATCACCGGATCCCGGGGAGCGGCAAAACGCAGCAGAAGACGGGATTCCTCTTCCCCTTCCTCCGGCGCCGGCCCGATATTCACAGATGGGTTCACGGCCCGTTTCTGGTTTTCCTGGGGAATGGCGAGCAGCTCGATGACCTCTTCATCGTGCGCACGCAGACCTTGCAATACCTTGATCAACGGGCGGTAACTGCCGGAAGTGAACATGTCCTCCGGCCGCTCCCCGGGCGCCAGGAAGACCGGCACGATGAGGGAGGCGAGCTTCCCCTCACCCGGCTGCTGCCGCAACGCCCGGCCAATCGCCTGCACGATGTCGTGCGGCGCCCCCTTGGGATCTAGAAGGGCAACGCTGTCCACCGCTCGAATATCAACACCTTCCCCCAAAACGCGACAATTCGAAAGGATCGCCCGGCCGGCACGGGTGGCGAACTCACCCAACACCCGTCGCCGGTGCTCGGCCTCATGCTCGCCGCACAGCCAGTCCGCCCAGATCCGCCGCGGGTACTTCTGCGGATCATCCGCATGCAGCTTCGCCGCCACCGCCGGCAACCCCTCCGCATACGCCTGGGCCTCGATCGTCCGGTGATGGAACGTGATCATCGTCTGCAACTGGTGCTCCGCCGCCGTGCGCAGCATGGCGGCCTGCAGCGCCCCGAGCCGCTGCCCGCGCACCTCCTCCTCATACCGCTGCTCACCCCACAACCGCTCAGGAGTGACCACCGGGTCCTGGAGCTCCACGACGATGATCTGGTACCGCGCCAGCAGTCCGCGGGACACCGCCTGGGCCAGGGTGAGCCGGTACAGCACAGGCCCGAAGATGCTCTCGTCATCCATCGACGCCGCCAGCTCCTCGGGCAGCGGATCCCGCCGCAACCCCTCCCGCTGCTCCTCGGACGGCCCCCGCTCTTGCCAGATCCGCGGTGTCGCCGTCATGTACAGCCGACGCACCGCCGGGATGACGTCCTGGTGGTGGATGTCCGCCCACGCCTTACCCAGAGATCCACTTGTGCGGTGGGCTTCGTCGACACAGGCGAGGTCCATGGGCATGAGCTGCTGCCCGTAGACGCCTTCGAAGGCTTCGGCGAGGACGCCGAGGGAGGCGTAGGTGGCGTAGATGGTGACCGGCCCCTGGCCGTGCCATAGGGCAAGCTGGACGGGGCTGGTGGTGACGCGCACGCCCATGCTCCACAGTGCGCCGTCGTCTTGGAGGGAGCACACTGCGACGGCCGGCCCGGTGTGCCCGGCCTCGCGCCAGGCCCGCACGGTCTGGGTCAGCAGATCCAGCGTCGGCATCAGCACCAGGACCCGGCCGTTCGGCACCAGACGCCGCGCCGCCGCTGCGGCGATGATGGTCTTGCCCGTCCCGCACGCAGCGATGACCTGCCCCCGTAGCCCGTTCGCGGGCATCCTCTTGCCCGGCGGAATATCGAGGCCACGCACGATGGCATCCACGGCCTCGACCTGATGGTCACGCAGTTTCACGGGCATTTCCCGTACTCCTTTGAGGGAATGAGAAGCACATTCAGCGAGGGTTTCCCCGAATACGATGCGGGTCCGGGGTGGTGCGATGCAGTCCCAGACTCTACACACTCCATCAGGAGTGATGCATCCCGCTCAACGAGATTGGCTCGACTGGGTGATGCAGCGCCAGATCTGGCGCGTCGGCGTAGCGTTGGGTTGCATCCTGTTGAGTGTTGCAGGATGTCGGCCGAGGTGCGCACCTCGGAGGCGGAGCGCAGCGGAGCCGGTTCTCTTCGGGTGGGCCGGCATCGGTTCGGGCTCGAGTCCACAGTGGGGGTGTGGCCCAGGATTCCAGGGTTTACACGGACATCCGACACGATGCAGCCTCCCTCGTAGCCAGCCTTGAATCCCCGCGAAGCGGGGGTTCTGCAATTCGCGCTTGCGCGAATTGATTCGCTTTCAGAATTCCGCTTGCGGAATTCAATTCCCGCGCTTGCGCGGGAATTTGACGGAGCGTTAGCGGAGTCGTTTCACTGCCCAGCGCGCCAGCGCTGGGGTACCCG
>NZ_NHSG01000472.1:0-9965 GCF_020024005.1 Streptomyces purpurogeneiscleroticus | reverse complement strand
CGGCGCGTACCGGCCGGTACGCGCCGAGTGTCCGGCGTTCAGTGCGAGTGGCTTACCAGGCGGACCGCAGCGGCCACACCGTGAGCCGCTCGACGCGCATCCCGCCCTCCTCGGCGAAGGTGCCCAGCCCCGTGGCGTCCGGGCCCGGGAAGATCTGGTCGGTCAGACACACCGTGCCGTCGCCCGTGTACACCTCCACCGACGAGCGGTCCACGATCAGCCGCAGCCGCAGCACGCCGTCCGTGAGCGCCAGCAGGGCGCGGTGCACGGCCGGGAACTCCGCGGCGAAGCCGACGTCACCGGACGCCGTGCGGTCCACGTACAGCTCGCCGCCGGAGTCGTAGCCGATCCGCGTGCGGTGCCCGCCACCGGTCCGCACCTCCAGGCCGCACCGCCGCGCCCCGTCCGGCCGGAGCACGGCCTCGATCTCGTACGTCTGACCGGCGTCCCGCAGCAGCCGGGTGGCGCCCGCCCGGACCCGGCGGCCGGCGATCCGCAGCGCCGGGGTGCGGCGCAGCGTGGCCAGCTCGGCGACCGGCTGCTGGACGAGCGTGGCACCGCCGTCCGGCGTGGCCCGCAGGCCCAGTTCGCGGGGGAAGCCCATCGCGCTGCGCCACGGGCTGGTGGGGATCTTCTCGCCGTACAGCCAGTTGTTCATCCAGGCGACCATGATGCGGCGGCCGCCCGGCGCGTCGTTGTACGTCACGCCCGCGTACGCGTCGGCACCGTGGTCCAGCCAGCGCGGCGCGTCGTGCGGGTCGGCGGTGAAGCGGGTGCCGTCGAAGTCGCCGGTGAAGTACTGCCCGGCCGAACCGCCCGCCGGCCCACCGGGGTTGAGGTTGACGATCAGTACCCACTTGCGGCGTCCCGGGTCACCGGCCACGGGCAGCTCGAAGAGGTCCGGGCACTCCCACACGCCGCCGGTCGCCGCGCTCGGCCCGAAGTCGCTGCGGTGCGTCCAGGACTTGAGGTCGGGCGAGGTGTAGACGCTGATGCGGTGCTCGGTGGAGAGCGCGACGACCATCACCCAGCGGGCGGTCGGCGCGTGCCAGAAGACCTTGGGGTCACGGAAGTTGTCCGAGCCGATGTCCAGCACGGGATTGCCCGCGTACCGCGTCCAGGTCGCGCCGTCGTCGGTGCTGTACGCGAGCGACTGGTGCTGTCTGCCGGTCGCCTTGATCACGCTGGTGTAGATCGCGACGAGCGGGGGATTCGCCGCGGTGCCCAGACCGCTGGTGTTGTCACGGTCGAAGACGGCGCTGCCGGAGAACACCATCTCCTCGTCCGTCTGCGGGATGGCCACCGGCTGCTCCTCCCAGTGCAGCAGATCGGTGGAGACGGCGTGGCCCCAGGACATGTTGCCCCAGGTCGCGCCGGCGGGGTTGTACTGGAAGAAGAGGTGGTACTTCCCGTTGTGATGGACCAGCCCGTTGGGGTCGTTCATCCAGTTCCTGGCGGGGGAGAAGTGCACCTGCGGGCGGTACGGCTCGTCGTACGCGCGGAGCGCTGCCGCCGTCGCCGGGGTGGTGGACCAGGCGCTCAGCGCGCCGGTGCCGGCGAGCGCGAGCGCACCGGCGAGAACGGTGCGGCGGGCGGGGTGGCGGTGCGGGGTGTCGGGCATGCGAGTGCCTCCGGTAGGGCAGCGCGGCCAACTGGCCTGCGTGCGGGGCAGGGGAATGGCGGGTGAGTACCGCTGAGTCCCGCGCGTCCACGGCTCCCGACGAACCGGACGGCTGGGGTGGGGCGTTCGTGCACGGCCGCCGCCGACATGGCGGCCGCCGCAGACTGTAGAAGGCCGTGCTCGGGAATGTCCAGAGGCGCGCTCAGTGCACCGGCTCCGCGGGGCACCCGCACGACGTCCGGTGCACCAGCGTCGGCTCCAGCAGCACGGTCCGCTTCGCGCCGTCCGGGTCCGCGAGCCGGTCGATGAGCATCCGTACGGACTTGGCGCCGATCTCCTCGACCGGCTGCGCGATGGCGGTGAGCTGCGGCTGCAGCAGATCGGCCCACTCGAAGTCGTCGAAGACGCTCAGGGCGACGTCCTGCGGCGCCTTCAGGCCCAGCCGGGACAGTGCCCGCAGCACGCCGAGCGTCATGTGGTTGTTGCCCACCACCAGCGCGGTCGGCGCGTCCTTGCCGCGCAGCAGCCGCTCGGTGACCTGCTGGGCCATGTACGCGTGGCTGTGCCCGGGGACCACCAGCTCCTTGGCCGGGTCCAGGCCCTGCCGCTTCATGCCGCGCTGCCAGCCGCGCACCCGCTCCGAGCTGGTACGGATGCCGCGCCGCCCGGCGACCATGCCGATCCGGGTGTGGCCGAGGTCGGCTAGGTGGTCGACGAGGCGGGCCGTGGACTCCACGTTCGCCGTGCCGATCTGGTCGAAGGCGGGGGAGGCGCAGCGGTCGATCAGGACGGTGGGCAGGCCGGTGTCGGTGAGGTACCGCAGCGCGGCCCCGCGGGCGCCGGCCGCGGTGGCCAGCAGCAGGCCGTCGACGCGACGCTGGTGGAGGTTCTGCACGACCCGCAGCTCCTCCGCCGGATCGTCGTGGGTGTCGGCTATCAGCAGCGTGTAGCCCGCGGCGCGGGCGGTGGCGTCGATCGCCGAGACCATGTCCGCGAAGTGGAAATTGGTGACCGCCGACACCGCGAGCCCGAGGGTCTTGGTGCTGGAGGTCACCAGCGAGCGGGCGATGGTGTTGGGGATGTAGCCGCTCTCGCGCATGGCGGCGTGGACCTGGTCGCGGGTCTCCTCCTTCACGAACCGGGTCCCGTTGATCACATGGGACACGGTCGAGACCGAGACCCCGGCCCGACGTGCCACGTCGGCCATGGTCGCCATGTGTGCCTCCTCCGCGAGCTGCCTGTCCCCGCGATCGTACGTGAGGCGGCCGCCGAGAAAAGCGCTTGCGCAAACGCTTGCGCGAAATCGCTCGAGAGGTCACGATGCCGTACCGGGCGGTCGCATCCCGACCGGACGCCCCGGCACCCAGCGTCGCGTGCCGAGGCATCCGTGGCCGCCCTCCTCCCGGCTGCCGTGCGACGCGGCACCGGCTCCCGCCGCCCGTCCCGCCGACGGACGCCAGGCGGCGGGAGCACCGCCCGCCCCGGACCGCCGGACGACCGGCCCGGGGCGCGGCGGAGCGCAACCGGTACCAGCTGACCCCGCGTCAGCCCACCTGAAGGAGAGCTGCCTTGGCCCGCACCGACACCGTCCTGCCGCCCGAACCGGGCGCACCACCGCGCCGGCGCGGACGTGCCGCTGTCATCGGCGCCTCCGCCGTCGCCGCGCTCGGCGGCTTCCTCTTCGGCTACGACACCGGGATCATCTCCTCGGCCCTGCTGCACATCACGCCCGAGTTCGGCCTCAGCGCCGGCATGCAGCAGGTCACCGTGGCGTCCCTGCTGCTCGGCGCGATCGTCGGCGTGCTGATCAGCGGCGCGGTCACCGACGCGGCCGGCCGCCGCCGCACACTGCTCACCGCCGCCGCCATCTTCACCATCGGCGCCGTGGGCTGCGCCGTCGCGCCGGACGCCGCCGTACTGATCGCCGCCCGCTTCGTCCTCGGCCTCGCCATCGGCACCGCCTCGCTCGCCGTGCCCGCCTACATCGCCGAGATCGCGCCCAAGGAGAGCCGCGGCAAGCTGGTCTCGCTCAACCAGCTGATGATCACCGTCGGCATCTTCGTCTCCTACCTCGTCGGCTACGCCTTCGACGACGTCGAGCAGGGCTGGCGCTGGATGCTCGGCATCGGCGCCGTACCGTCCGTGCTGATGCTCGCCGGCGTCTTCCGGCTCTCCGAGAGCCCGCGCTGGCTGCTCACCCACGGGCGCCCCGATGAGGCCCGCGCGGTCCTGCGCCGCACCCGTACCGCGGAGGAGGCCGAGCGCGAGGTCCGCGAGATCGAGACGCTGGCCGCCCAGGAGTCGAAGATCGGCTACCGCGACCTGCTGCGCCCCGCCATGCGCCCCGCTGTGATCCTCGGCGTGGTGGTCGCCGCGACCAACCAGCTCGTCGGCGTCAACGCGGTGATCTACTACGCGCCCACCATGCTCCAGCAGGCCGGCTTCGCCAGCTCCGCCGCGATCCTCTCCTCGCTCGGCATCGGCCTGGTCAACATGGTCCTCACCGGCGTCGCGCTGCTCCTCGTCGACAAGGTCGGCCGCCGCCCGCTGCTGCTCGGCGGCACCGCCGTCGTCGTCCTCGCCCTCGTCCTGCTCGGCGCGCTCTACCTCGCCGGCGGCGGACAGCCCGCGCACAGCGGCCTGCTGGTCGCCGGGCTCTGCCTGTACATCGGCGCCTTCGCGCCCAGCCTGGGCCTGGCGATCTGGCTCATCAACAGCGAAATCTTCCCCACCGCCGTGCGCGGCAAGGCGTCCTCCTTCGGCAACGTCACGCACTGGGGCCTGGACTTCGCCATCTCGCTCACCGTGCTGACCACCATCCAGGCTCTCACCCCGACCGGCCTGTTCTGGCTCTACGCGCTCTTCGGCCTGCTCGGCGTCGGCTACCTCTACCGCAAGCTGCCCGAGACCAAGGGCCGCAGCCTGGAGGACATCTCGGCCTCCCTGCGCGGCGACCGGTCACCGGTGTGATCATGCAGTGAACGTGGCGAACACGTGGGTCGTTGACCCTCCCCACTCCTCTCCCACAAGGTGAGTAGGAGCCTGTGGTTGATCCCGCCAGGGTCCGGGCACAGACTCCACCATCCATCCGCACCGCTTCAACGCCGTGGGAGAGAGCTGTCGTATGAGCCACCTTTCCGAGCATCTGCGCCAGGCCACACCCGTCGTCGCCGAGCGCGGCGAGGGCGTCCACCTCTTCGGTACGGACGGCCGCCGCTATCTGGACTTCACCGCCGGCATCGGCGTCACCAGCACGGGCCACTGCCACCCGCGCGTGGTCGCCGCCGCCCAGGAACAGGTGGCCACCCTGATCCACGGCCAGTACACGACCGTCATGCACCAGCCGCTCCAGAAGCTGGTCGCACGGCTCGGCGACGTACTGCCCCAAGGGCTGGACAGCCTCTTCTTCGCCAACTCCGGGAGCGAGGCCGTCGAGGCCGCGATGCGGCTCGCCCGGCAGGCCACGGGGCGGCCCAACATCGTCGTCTGTCAGGGCGGCTTCCACGGCCGCACGGTCGCCGCCGCCTCCCTCACCACCTCCGGAACGAAGGTCCGCACGGGCTTCGGCCCGCTGATGAGCGGCGTGCACGTCGCGCCCTTCCCGAACGCGTACTACTACGGCCGGCACTACGGCTGGGACGAAGAGGCCACCACCCGCTTCGCGCTGCGCGAGTTCGACCACCTCCTGCAGACCGTCACCGACCCCGACGACACCGCCGCGATCATGGTGGAGCCGGTGCTCGGCGAGGGCGGCTACGTCCCCGCCAACAGCGCCTACCTCCAGGGCCTGCGGGAGCGCGCCGACCGGCACGGCATCCTGCTGATCCTGGACGAGGTGCAGACCGGTGTCGGGCGCACCGGCCGCTTCTGGGGCCACGACCACTTCGGCGTCCGGCCCGACATCGTCATCACCGCCAAGGGCCTGGCCAGCGGCTTCCCGCTGTCCGGCATCGCCGCGTCCGACGAACTGATGGCCAAGGCCCGGCCCGGCTCGCAGGGCGGTACGTACGGCGGCAACGCGGTCGCCTGCGCCGCGGCCCTCGCCACCCTCGACGTGGTCGAGGACGAGGGGCTGGTCGGCAACGCCGCCACGATGGGCGCCCGGCTGCGCAGCGGCCTGGAGGACGTCGCCGCCAAGCACCCCGCCATCGGCGACGTACGGGGACTCGGCCTGATGCTGGCGAACGAGTTCACCACCGAGGACGGAGAACCGGACCCGAAGACCGCGGGGCGCGTCCAGCAGGCCGCCGTCGAAGAGGGGCTGCTGCTCCTCACGTGCGGCCCCTGGGGCAACGTCGTCCGGCTGATCCCGCCGCTGATCGTCACCGAGCAGCAGATCGACGAGGGGCTGCGGGCCTGGTCCGCCGCCGTCCAGGCGGGCTGCGCCGACCGCTGAGCCATGCGGTGGGCAGCGCCGATCGCTGAGGCCCGCCCGCCGCCGGACCGGCCGGTTCCTCCCGCGCGGGGGACCGGCCGCCCGTACACCCGCCCGCTCCGCGTACCGACCCGCCGGGAGGCACCGCTCATGACCACGACCACCAGCACCCAGCCGTCGGGCTCCCCGGACGCACCGCGCTCCGGCATCCGCGTCATCGACGCCGTCCCCAAGCAGCTCTTCATCGACGGCGGGTGGCAGGACGCGGCCGGCGGCCGCACGCTGCCCGTGGACGACCCCGCCACCGGCCGCGAGCTGTGCCAGGTCGCCGACGCCGCGGCCGAGGACGGCCGGCGCGCCCTGGACGCCGCGGTCGCCGCGCAGCCGGACTGGGCGGCCACGGCACCGCGCGCCCGCAGCGAGATCCTGCGCCGCGCCTACGAGCTGATCATCGAACGCAAGGAGGACCTCGCCCTCCTGATGACCCTGGAGATGGGCAAGCCGCTGGCCGAGGCGCGCGGCGAGGTCGGCTACGCGGCGGAGTTCTTCCGCTGGTTCTCCGAGGAGGCCGTCCGCATCGACGGCGGCATGTCGCGGACGCCCGACGGCGCCAACCGCGTCCTGGTGATGCGCCAGCCCGTCGGCCCCTGTCTGCTCATCACCCCGTGGAACTTCCCGCTCGCGATGGGCACCCGCAAGATCGGCCCGGCGGTCGCGGCGGGCTGCACGATGGTCCTCAAGCCGGCCCCGCAGACCCCGCTGTCCAGCCTGGCGCTGGCCGCCATCATGACCGAGGCGGGCCTGCCGCCCGGCGTCCTGAACGTCGTCACCACCACCGACGCGGCCGGCGTCGTGGAGCCCCTGCTGCGCAGCGGTGACGTACGCAAACTCTCCTTCACCGGCTCCACCCAGGTCGGCCGCATTCTCCTGGCCCAGTGCGCCGACACCGTCGTACGGACCTCCATGGAGCTCGGCGGCAACGCGCCGTTCCTCGTCTTCGCCGACGCCGATCTGGACAAGGCGGTGGACGGCGCGATGGTCGCCAAGATGCGGAACATGGGCGAGGCGTGCACCGCCGCCAACCGCTTCTTCGTGCACCGCTCCGTCGCCGACGACTTCGCCAACCGGCTCGCCGAGCGGATGGGCGCCCTCACCGTGGGCCCCGGCACGCAGGACGGCACCGACGTCGGCCCGCTGATCGACGCGGCGGGCCGGAACAAGGCCGCCGACCTCGTCCAGGACGCCGTACAGCGCGGCGCCAAGGCCCTGATCGGCGGCGAGGCACCGGACGGCGCCGGTTACTTCTACCCGCCCACCGTCCTCACCGACGTGCACCCCGGCTCCGCGCTGATGTCCACCGAGATCTTCGGCCCGGTCGCCGCGATCCTCACCTTCGACGACGAGGACGAGGCGGTCGCCGCCGCGAACGACACGGAATGGGGACTGGTCGGCTACCTCTTCACGGAGAACCTGGACCGCGCGCTGCGGGTCGGCGAACGCCTGGAGACCGGCATGGTCGGCGTCAACACCGGGCTGGTCTCCAACCCGGCCGCGCCCTTCGGCGGCATCAAGCAGTCCGGGCTGGGCCGCGAGGGCGGCCGGGCCGGCATCGAGGAGTTCCTGGAGATCAAGTACCTGGCCATCCCGGCCGCGCAGGGCTGACCGGCCAGGAGCTGACCGGCTGACGTCGATGCTCCGTACGGTCTTAGGTATTACTGCAATCAGGCGGTCCCGGTTTCGACGAGGTGGCGAACGGGGCGCGGCCGGTGATTCTCCCAGGGAACAAGCCACCTCCTCATGGGAGAAAACATGTCCATCCGTACCGCCCTCGTGGCGACCGCCCTGGCCGCCGCGACGGTCCTCGGCGGCGCCGCCACCGCCGTTGCCGACGCCGAAGCGGAAGGTTCGGCACACGGCAGCCCGGGTGTCATCTCGGGCAACGTCATTCAGGTACCGGTGCACGTTCCGATCAACGTGTGCGGCGACAGCATCAACATCATCGGGCTGCTGAACCCTGCTCATGGCACCTGCGTGAACGACGGCCACCACCACGGCAAGCACCACTGGAAGAACCGCTGACCAGTTGCCGCACCGCACATCGCATCCGCCGCCGGACCCCCGGGTCCGGCGGCGGATGCCGTGGGGCAGGCATGCCATCGTTTTGGGCCGTTGCGATCCAAGCCGGTCACCAAGGCCCCAGCTTGTAGCGACCAGCGATCGGTACGTCTGCCATAGACGGTCATGTTGGGTGGAGCCCAAGGCGCACCGTGCGCCGCGGATGCTCGGCTGGTCACGCTCGTCGGACCGGGAGGCGGCGGCAAGGCCCGGATCGCGCTGTAGCCCGTGCGACCGCCGACCAGCAGGCGCGTCAGGCGGGCAGGATTTCCTCCAGGGCCTCTACGACCTCGTAGGAGTCCGGGGTGGTCTGCGGGGAGAAGCGGGCGGCGACGGTGCCGTCGGGGGCGAGGAGGAACTTCTCGAAGTTCCAGCGGATGTCGCCCTTGTACCCGTCCGCATCCGCGGTGCGCACGAGCTTCGCAAACAGCGGATGCCGCCGCGCGCCGTTCACCTCGACCTTCTCGGTCAGCGGGAAGGTGACCCCGTAGGTGGACGAGCAGAACTTGGCGATCTCCTCGGGCGTTCCGGGCTCCTCCTCCGCGAACTGGTTGCACGGGACGCCGAGGACGGTGAATCCCCGTTCCGCGTACTTCTTCTGGAGCTGCTCCAGCTCGGTGTACTGCCGGGTGAGGCCGCACTTGGAGGCGACGTTGACGACGAGGACCGCCTTGCCCCGGTACTGGGCGAGGTCCGCGGGACCGCCCTGAAGAGCGTTGATGCGAATATCGTAAAGAGACATGCCGGAGATGTTAGGGCCCTCGTTCGGATCTTGCCGGGCCCGACGAACGGCTGGTGAGACCAACGAGCAGCCTTCCAGGCCGGCTCGTCCACGTAGCCCATCCTGTCCACCTACCGATCCGCCACGATCCGCAAGCGTCATTAACGGTCATTTTCCCCTTGCCGGTGACACCGGGTGGGAGGAGTCGAAAGGCTGCCGAAGACGGTCCCTGCGGTGTGCCCGGCGGGGCACCGAAAAGACGACGGACGGACGGACGGGCGAAGGACGGACGATCGTGACCGGTGACGAAAGGCGAGCGGGAAACGCCCCCGGCGACCTGCCGGAGAATCAGCCCGCGAACCTCCCCGGAAGTCTCCCCGTACCAAGGACACGTCTGGTCGGGCGCCAGGCGGAACTGTCCGAGATCCAGCGGCTGTACGAGAGCGACGTGGGAGCGCGGCTGGTGACCCTCACCGGTGTCGGCGGGGTGGGCAAGACCCGGTTGGCGCAGGCGGCCGCGGCCGGGCTGCGGCGGGACTTTCGCGACGGGGCCTGGTGGGTGGAGCTGTCGCCCCTTCAGGAGGGCATGCTGCTGCCGTATGCGATCGGTCAGGCGCTGTCGGTGGCCAACGAGATCACCCGCCCGATGATCGAGGTGGTGGGCGATTTTCTGGCCGGCCGGGAGCTGCTGCTCGTCCTGGACACCTGCGAGCACCTCGTCGACGTTTGCGCGTCGGCCGCCCGGACCCTGCTGGCGGCCGCCCCGGGGCTGCGGATACTCGTCACCAGCCGCCGTCCGCTGGGCATGGCGGACGAACAGGTGGTGATGATCGACCCGCTGCCGGTGCCGGGGACCGACGATTGCGCGGGGGCCGGGTCGGACGCGGTGGTGCTGCTGGCCGAGCGGGCCGCCCAGGCCGTACCGGGCTTTGAGATCACCGACGCCAACAGGGCCGATGTGCTGAGGCTCTGCCGACGCCTTGAGGGACTGCCGCTCGCCCTGGAGCTGGCCGCGGCCCGTCTGCAGGAGCTGTCCGTTCGGGAG
The DNA here is from genome assembly GCF_020024005.1 of Streptomyces purpurogeneiscleroticus. Taxonomy (NCBI): domain Bacteria; kingdom Bacillati; phylum Actinomycetota; class Actinomycetes; order Kitasatosporales; family Streptomycetaceae; genus Streptomyces; species Streptomyces purpurogeneiscleroticus. The sequence continues at coordinate 88 of NZ_NHSG01000472.1, read as the reverse complement.
TTGACCGAGAAGCTCGACGACCGGTTCGCCGTACTCGGCGCACCCGAAAAGATCACGACCGACACCCCAGCACCCCCCAGCTCCCGGC
>NZ_NHSG01000471.1:0-10055 GCF_020024005.1 Streptomyces purpurogeneiscleroticus | reverse complement strand
GGGTGAGCAGTTCGCCGAGCGCCGTGGCCGCCGACCACAGGGGGCGCAGCAGCTCCTCGTGCGGGCCGCTCAGCTGCTCGTGCGGGCCGACGAGGGTGAGCGAGCCGATGGGGTGCGAGCGCACCAGTACCGGTACCGCGAGCCCGGCGGTGGCCGGGTCGTACTCGCCCTCGGAGTAGGCGTAACCGTCCACGGGGACCCGGCACATCAGCTCCTCCAGGCGTCCGGGATCGGTGACCGTCCGTTCGCTGAAGCGGGCCATGGGGCGGCCGTAGAGGAGCGACGCGCGGGCGCCGGGCGGCAGCATCCCGAAGTACGCGCGGGAGGTCGCCCCCGCGTGCCCCGGATACAGCTCGTCCGCCAGCCGGTACGCGCGCAGCGGCCCCGACGCGCCCTCGGCGGGCTCGACACAGCGCAGGTGCGCCCCGTCCGGCACCGCGAACAGGGCCGTGAAGCCGCTGGCCGCCGCCAGTTCGCGCAGCGTGGGGCGGACCAGTCCGGCCATGCCGCCGTGCCGCTCCCAGGCGGTGGACAGATGCCAGACGGCGGGGCCGAGGCGGTAGCGGCGGGTCACCTCGTCGGAGACGAGGAAGCCGCGGTGGGTCAGCGAGGCGAGCAGCCGCTGGGCCACCGACTTGTCCCAGCCGAACTCCGCCGCGAGATCGGTGACGCCCCACTCGTCCCGGTCCTGGGCGAAGGCGAGCAGGGCCTGGAGGGCGCGGTCGACGGTCTGGAGCGGGGCGCGGTCAGCGGGGGCGCGGTCTGTGGTCACGGCAGCATCGTAGCGACACTATGCGGGCATGCTTCTCTCAAATAGAGAAATGATTGCTGATAAGGACTCTCGGAGGCAGTCTGCTGGGCAACGCCGGGCCGGCCCCGGCCCTCTGCACCCCCGCGCACCAAGGAGCCCCCGTGCTCAAGCACGTCCTCGAAGTCCTGGACCTCCTCGACCGGCCGCGCACCAGCGGCCGCCTCCTCGCCGACCACCTCCGCGCGGTTCTGGAGCAGGCCGCCGGCGAGACCGGCGGCGGCCTGCCCGCCGGACCGAAGCCGGAGATCACCGTCACCCGCGTCGAGGGCCACCAGGGCGGTACCGACTTCGTCAAGGTCGTCGTCCCGGGCAGCCGCGGCAGGGCCGCCGGCGGCGGCGCGCCGACCCTCGGCGTCCTCGGCCGCCTCGGCGGCGTCGGCGCCCGCCCCGAGCGCGTCGGCCTGGTCTCCGACGCGGACGGCGCCGTCGCTGCGCTCTCGGCCGCCGCCAAGCTGCTCGACATGTACGGCCGCGGCGACGTCCTGGAGGGCGACGTCGTCCTCAGTACGCACGTGTGCCCGGACGCCCCCACCCGCCCGCACGACCCCGTGCCCTTCATGGACTCGCCGGTCTCCATTCTCGACTGCAACCGCCACGAGATCTCACCGGAGATGGACGCCGTCGTCTCCATCGACACCACCAAGGGCAACCGCCTGCTCAACCACCGCGGCATCGCCCTCTCGCCCACCGTCAAGGAGGGCTGGATCCTGCGGGTCAGCGACGACCTGCTGGGCGTCCTGGAGACCGTGACCGGCGAGGCCGCGCACGTCCTGCCGATCACCACGCAGGACATCACCCCGTACGGCAACGGCGTGCACCACCTCAACTCGATCATGCAGCCGTGCGTGGCCACCGACGCGCCCGTCGTCGGCCTCGCGCTCACCACCGGACCGGCCGTCGCGGGCTGCGCCACCGGCGCCAGCCACGAGACCGACATCGCCGCCGCGGCCCGCTTCGCCGTCGAGGCGGCCAAGGAGTACGGCCGGGGCGTGCTGCGCTTCCACGACACCGAGGAGTTCACGCGCCTCGTCGAGCTGTACGGACCGATGACGCGGCTGCAGGCGGGGGCAGAGGAATGAGACAGCCCCCGGCCGCCCCCGCCGCGCAGCGCCGCCACCCCAGAGCCTTCGAGCCCGTCACGCTCGTCGTGACGATCGTGCTGTCCGTGCTCGGCTCGGTCATCGGCCTGGTGCTGATCACCACCCTCGGCATCGCGCCCAACACCTCGGTCATCGGCGCCCTCATCGCCATGCTGATCGGCCGGATCTCCTTCGCCGCGCTGTCGAGGATGCGCGACCCGCACCGCCAGAACCTGGTGCAGTCCGCGATCTCCGGCTCCACCTTCGCCGCCGCCAACTCCCTGGTCACCCCCATCGCGGTGCCGTTCCTGCTGGGCCGTCCCGACCTGGTCTGGCCGATGCTGGGCGGCGCCGTCATCGGCCTCGCCGTCGACAGCTGGGTGCTGTACCGGGTCTTCGACTCGCGGCTGCTGCCCGCCTCCGCGGCCTGGCCCGCCGGCATCGCGGCGGCCGAGACGATCAAGGCGGGCGACGAGGGCGGCCGCAAGGCCGGACTCCTCGGCCTGAGCGCCGTCGTGGGGCTCGTCGGCTCGCTCTTCAAGCTGCCGATGAGCGCGGCGGGCGTGGCGTTCCTCGGCAACATCTGGGCGCTGCTGATGTTCGGCATCGGCCTGCTGGTCGCCCAGTACGCGCCGGGCGTGCTGCAGGTCGACCTCGCCGCGAACTACGTACCGCACGGCGTGATGATCGGCGCCGGGCTGGTGGCCCTGGTGCAGGCGGTACTGCTGATGCGGGACCGCAAGGGTGCCGGGGGAGCGGCACGGGAGAAGGCGCCTTTTCCCACGGTTCCGGACGCCGACCGCTTCGACGCCGGGGAGCGGACCGTCCCCGCCGCCCGGCTGCGCCGCGGCCTGCTGGAGGGCCTGGTCCTCTTCCTCGCCGGCGCGGTCCTGATCGCGCTGATCGGCGGGGTGAGCGCCGACATGAGCGGCGCCGGGCTGGTCGGCTGGGTGCTGCTCGCCGGGTTCGCCGCCCTGATCCACCAGCTCATCGTCGGCCTCGCCGCGATGCACTCCGGATGGTTCCCCGCCTTCGCGGTCACCCTGATCTTCCTGATCGTCGGCCTCGTCGTGGGCATTCCAATGGTCCCGCTCGCCCTCCTCGTCGGCTACGCCGCCTCCACCGGGCCCGCCTTCGCCGACGTCGGCTTCGACTTCAAGGCCGGCTGGCTGCTGCGCAAGGGCGCGGTGCCGTGGCACCCGTACGAGATGGCAGGGCGTCGCCAGCAGTACCTCGCCCAGCTCGTCGGCTTCGCCGTCGCCGTGCTGGTGGTGGCCCTCGCCTGGCAGCCGTTCTTCGCCGACGGCCGGGTCCCGCCGGTCGCCCAGGTCTACGTCGACACCATCAAGGCCGGCATCGGGGACGGCCACGCCCTCACGATGATGGCGCTGTGGGCGATCCCCGGAGCCCTCGTCCAGTTCTTCGGCGGCTCCGCGCGCCAGATGGGCGTGCTGCTGGCCACCGGTCTGCTGGTCGCCACGCCGCAGGCGGGCTGGCTCGTACTGGTCGCGCTCGCGGTCCGCTTCGTGTACGGCCGGTACCGGCGCCGCCACGCCACCGAGCGGGCGGGCGAGGAGGCGGCGGCCGAAGCGGCCGACAACGATCTCGCGCTGGTCGGCGCCGGACTGGTCGCCGGCAGCTCCCTCAACGACGTGAGCCAGATCTACAAGGCGCTCTGAGACCCCCAGGAGGCGGCGCATGACAGCCCCGACCCTCGGCCTGGTCACCATCGGCCAGGCACCCCGCACCGACCTGTCCGACGACCTCCGCGCGTTCCTCGGCGGACTGCGCACCGTGCAGCACGGCGCCCTGGACGAGGACGACTTCACCGGCGCCGCCGCCGAGCGCACCCGGGCCGAGCTGGCCCCGGCCGACGGCGAGGCGCCGCTCGTCTCCCGTCTCCGCGACGGCTCCTCGGTCGTCCTCGGCCACGAAGCGCTCGCTCCCCGTATGCGGGCAGCCGTGGCCCGCTGCGAACGGGACGGCGCGACGGCCACCCTGCTGCTGTGCACGGGCAACTTCCCGCCCGTGCCCGCCACCCGGCCACTGCTCCACGCCGAACCGCTGGTGCAGCACGGCGTACGGGCCATGGCCGGAACCGACCCGGTCGGCATCGTCTGCCCGCTCCCCGCCCAGCGCGCGGACGTCCGGCGCCGCTGGTCGCGGCTGCTCCCCGGCCACGTCCTGGCGGAGGCCGCGGACCCGTACGCCCCGGACGCCGCCGAGCAGGTGGCCGGGGCGGCCCGCCGGCTGACCGGGGCGGGCGCCCGCCGGCTGGTCCTGGACTGCATCGGCTACACCGAAGCCCACCGCGCGGCCGCCGCCTGCGCCGTCCCCGTCCTCCTGGCCCGCGCCCTCGCCGTCCGGCTCGCCGCCGAGGCCGCCTGCGCGTCGCGCCCGACCGCCCCCTAGGCTGGCGGGAACACGACAATCGCTCTACGGGGGACGACGAACCATGGCCGAAAAGGCACGGCGGAGGCTGCGGTCGAGCACGGTGATCCTGGGCGGGATGGGCGCGCTGGCCGCGGCCCTCACCTCCTGCGGCTCCGAGCCCGACAAGCGCTGCGTGGACCGCGGCAGTTACGACACGCTCAACGGATACCGCATCGTCGATGCCAAGAACTGCACGAGTGGCAGTACGTCGGCGGGCAAGAGCGGCAAGAGCGGCAAGAAGAGCAGCCGCGGCGGGTCGGTCGACGGCCAGTGGTACTACGACGCGGACGTCAACGGGCGCAACGCCGACTACGGCACGTTCAGCAAGAGCCAGGCCGTGGACCGGGGCGGTTTCGGCTGCTCGGGTTCGGCCGGCGGCTGAGCGGGCGCGGCGGCATGGAACGGCACACCATCGAGCCCCGCCCCGGCTGGCAGCAGATCGTCGAGGCACAGGGCCTGATCTACCCGCTGACCCGGTACCCGGACGACTCGCTCCGCCCGTACTGGGACGAGAGCGCGTACTACTCCTTCACGCTGCCCGAGGTCGAGGCGCTGGAGGAGGTCGTCGAGGAGCTGCACGGCATGTGCCTGGCCGCGGCGGCGCACATCGTCGAGCACGACCGCTTCGCCGATCTCGGCATCGACGACCCGCGGCAGGCCGGCCTGATCGCCGAGGCGTGGCAGCGCAGGGACGAACTGCCCTCCCTCTACGGCCGGTTCGATCTGCACTACGACGGCACCGGGCCGGCGAAGATGCTGGAGTACAACGCCGACACGCCCACCTCGCTGGTCGAGGCGGCCAGTGCCCAGTGGTTCTGGATGGAGGACCGCTTCGTCGGCGCCGACCAGTGGAACTCGCTGCACGAACGGCTGGTGGAGGCATGGCGGCGGCAGGCGAAGCTGCTGCCGCCCGGCGCGCCTCTGCACTTCGCGCACTCGGCGGGGGACGAGCTGGGCGAGGACCTGATGACGGTCGCGTACCTGGAGGAGACCGCCCAGCAGGCCGGCCTGGAAACGGTCGCGATCTCCATGGAGGAGATCGGCTGGGACTCTCTCTCGGGCCGCTTCGTCGATCAGCGGCTGAAGTTCATCCGCTCCTGCTTCAAGCTGTACCCGTGGGAGTGGCTGGCCACCGACCGGTTCGGTCCGCACGTCCTGGACACGCTCGACAACGGCGGCGGCACCGGTACCACGCTGTGGATCGAGCCCGCGTGGAAGATGCTGCTGTCCAACAAGGCGCTGCTCGCGATCCTCTGGGAGCTGTACCCGGGTCACCCGAACCTCCTCCCGGCGTACCTGGACGGCCCGCGCGAACTCGCGGACACGGCGGGATACGTCGCCAAGCCGCTGCTCGGCCGGGAAGGGGCCGGCGTCACGGTCCACCGGGCCGGTGCCGAGCCGGTGGTACGCGACGAACGCTGCTGCTATCAGGAGTTCGCCCCGCTTCCCGACTTCGACGGCAACCGCGTCGTCCTCGGCGCCTGGGTCGTCGAGGACGAGGCGGCCGGGCTCGGGATCCGGGAGTCCGCCGGGCTGATCACGGACGAGTACGCGCGCTTCCTACCGCACGTGATCTTGTAGGAGCGCGGCCCCACGGCCCGCACCGTCACCGGGCGGGCACGGCGCGTAGCCGGTCCCGGGGCTCGTCCTACCTGTCGGTATTCCCACCGGCGGCCAGGACGCCCCGCGGACCTGAGAGAATGAGTGTCATGGCTCTCGATCGTCCGCGTGTGCTCTCCGGTATCCAGCCCACCGCCGGCTCCTTCCACCTCGGCAACTACCTCGGCGCCGTCCGCCAGTGGGTAGCGCTCCAGGAGTCCCACGACGCCTTCTACATGGTCGTGGACCTGCACGCGATCACGGTGCCGCAGGACCCGAAGGAGCTGCGCGCGAACACCCGCGTCGCGGCGGCCCAGCTGCTCGCTGCCGGTCTGGACCCCGAGCGCTGCACCCTCTTCGTCCAGAGCCACGTGCCGGAGCACGCGCAGCTGGGCTGGGTGCTGAACTGCCTCACCGGCTTCGGCGAGGCGTCGCGGATGACCCAGTTCAAGGACAAGTCGGCGAAGCAGGGCCAGGACCGCACGACGGTCGGCCTCTTCACGTACCCCGTGCTGATGGTCGCGGACATCCTGCTGTACCAGGCCAACCAGGTCCCGGTCGGCGAGGACCAGCGCCAGCACCTGGAGCTGACCCGTGACCTCGCGGACCGCTTCAACCAGCGCTTCGGCGACACCTTCACGATCCCGAACCCGCACATCGTCAAGGAGACCGCGAAGATCCAGGATCTTCAGGACCCGCTGATCAAGATGAGCAAGTCGGCGTCCTCGCCGAAGGGCATCATCGATCTGCTCGACGAGCCCAAGGTCACGGCCAAGAAGATCAAGAGCGCGGTGACCGACACGGACACGGTGATCCGCTTCGACCGCGAGGCCAAGCCGGGCGTGTCCAACCTGCTGACCATCCTCTCCACCCTCACAGGCACGGACATCCCGCAGCTGGAGAAGGACTACGAGGGCAAGATGTACGGCGCCCTCAAGACCGACCTCGCCGAGGTGATGGTCGACTTCGTCACACCCTTCCGGGACCGTACGAAGGAATACCTCGACGACCCCGAGACGCTGGACTCGATCCTGGCGAAGGGTGCCGAGAAGGCGCGCGCGGTGGCCGCCGAGACGCTGGCCACGACGTACGACCGGATCGGCTTCCTGCCCGCCAAGCACTGACAGCGCACCGGGAGGGCCCGCGGCCCCCGCACGGGGGGCCGAGGTCCCGCCGGGGCGGGACCGTCGGCGCTCGCCGTAAAGGCCGCACACCCGGCACACTGGCATCCGGGGACACCATCCGTTTCAGGGAGGAGAACGCAGTGGGGACCGTAACGCTCGGCGTTTCGATCGCGGTCCCGGAGCCGTACGGCCGCTTCCTCCAGGAGCAGCGCGCGGGCTTCGGGGACCCGGCCGCGCACGCCATCCCCACCCACATCACCCTCCTCCCGCCCACCGAGGCCGACCCGGCGGACCTGCCCCGGATCGAGGAGTACCTCGCGGAGGTCGCGGCGGCCTTCACGCCCTTCACGCTGCGTCTGAAGGGCACCGACACCTTCCGGCCGCTCTCGCCCGTCGTCTTCGTCAAGCTCGTCGACGGCAAGGCGGGCTGCACGGCGCTGCAGGAGCGCATCCGCGCCGCGTCCGGCCCGTGCGCCCGCGAACTGCAGTTCCCGTACCACCCGCACGTCACCGTCGCGCACGGCACCTCCGAGGAGGCGATGGACCGGGCCCAGCGGGAGCTCGCGGACTTCGAGGCCGCCTGGACGATAGGCGGCTTCGCGCTGTACCAGCAGGGCGCGGACAGCGTGTGGCGGCTGGAGCGCGAATACCCTTTTGGCGCGCCGGTCGGCGGCGTGCCGCGGCAGGCCGACCTGACCCGGCCGCCGGCCCCCTCCCGCTGACCCGACGCGCCCTGGCGCGTCTGCGCCGTATGCGGCCATCCGGAGGCTAGTGTTCCGCCGGATGGGGGACAACGGCCCTCGGGAAGGGGTACCCGCGGCTCATGGAGTGGCTGACCAGGCTGCCGCTGATCGGCCCCGCGGTGGTGTGGCTGATGCGCACCCACCTGTGGCGGGCGTACCAGCGGATGGACCGCGTGCACTGGACCCGGCTGGCCGCCGCGCTCACCTTCACCAGCTTCGTGGCGCTCTTCCCGCTGCTCACGGTCTCGGCGGCGGTCGGCGCCGCGACGCTCACCGACGCGCAGCTGCGGGAGTTCCAGCACCAGCTCACCGAGCAGGTACCGGGCATCGCCGAGCAGCTGGACATCGGGGCGCTGGTGGACAACGCGGGCACGGTCGGGGTGATCGCCGGTGCCGCGCTGGTCTTCACCGGCGTGGGCTGGGTCCAGTCGCTGCGGGACTGTCTGCGCGCGGTGTGGGAGACCGACGACGAGGAGGGCAATTTCTTCCTGGTCAAGGCCCGGGACGGCGCGCTGCTGCTGGGCCTGGGCGGGGTGGCGGTGGTCTCGCTGGCCTGCTCGGCGTTCGCCTCGGCCGCGGTGGGCCGGGTGGCGCAGGGCCTGGGCATCCCCGAGGACGGCGTGGGCAGCGTCCTGCTGAAGCTGGCGGGCTTCCTGATCGCCGTGCTCGCCGACTTCCTGCTGCTGGCGTACGTCCTGACGCAGCTGCCCGGCGCGGAGCCGCCGCGGCGCGCCGTGGCCGTCGCGGCACTGATCGGAGCGGTCGGCTTCGAGGTACTGAAGTACGCGCTCAGCGGCTATCTGCAGGGTGTCGCGGCGAAGAGCATGTACGGCGCGTTCGGCACCCCGATCGCGCTGCTGCTGTGGATCAACTTCACCGCGAAGCTGCTGGTCTTCTGCGCGGCTTGGACGGCCACCCAGGAGCCGGCCGACGAGCCGGTGGAGGTGCCGGCGGCGCCGCCGTCCGCTGGAGCCGCGGAGGATGCCGCCTGATCACCTGTCGGCGGCTTCCAAACCCGTCCGGGCAGAAGACCTCCGGACGGGCGAAATCACCGAGGGTGACTACCGCGCAACACTGAGTGAGGCCAATCTGGGGTGAGTCAGGTCATTACTCCTAGAGGGGAAGAAGTGAACACTCAGGACAATCCCCAGGCCAAGTCCACGGCAGCCGCCGACGGCGCCATCCCGTCACTGGGTTACGCCCTGTTCGCCACGCGCTGGCTGCAAGCGCCGCTCTACTTCGGGCTCGTCGTTGCCCAAGCGGTGTACGTCTACAAGTTCTTCGGCGAACTCTGGTGGCTGCTCACCCACGTGGCCTCCGGCAATTCCCACGAGAACATCGTGATGCTCACCGTGCTGAAGCTCGTCGACGTGGTGATGATCGCCAACCTGCTCATCATGGTGATCGTGGGTGGTTACGAGACCTTCGTCTCGCGGATCGGTCTGCAGAACCACCGGGACCAGCCGGAGTGGCTCTCGCACGTCAACTCCAATGTGCTGAAGGTGAAGTTGGCGACCGCCATCGTCGGCATCTCGTCCATTCATCTGCTGCAGATCTTCGTCAACCTGCATCACACCAGTCAGCACGAGTTGATCTGGGGCACCGGCATCCACATGGCCTTCGTCGTCTCGGCCTGCATCCTGGCCTACATGGCAGGACCGATGGAGGCCCGCAGCCACCCGGACGAGCACCGGCCGCGCCACCTTCCGCCGCAAGTCCCCGTCCATCCCACAGGCGCGGTGGCGGAGCCGCCCCCGAGGCAGCCGGCCGGCTGACAAGGGGAGACGGCGGCGGGGCCGGTGGCGGCCGCCAAACGTATCGGGGACCAAGTCACCACGGACGGACGAACTTGCAGTGGTGCCCTCCTCAGCGCCATCCGCGGTGGGCAGTCTGGGTGAGCCTGTAGAAAAATGAAGAGAGGACGAATTGAACGCTCACCGCGATTGTCCGGCCGAGCCCGCGGTCCCGGCCGCGGGCGCCGTCCCGTCACTGGGTTACGCCCTGTTCGCCACGCGCTGGCTGCAAGCACCGCTCTACTTCGGACTCGTCGTCGCCCAGGCCGTGTACGTCTACCAGTTCTTCGGTGAACTCTGGCACTTGATCCACCAAGTCTCCACCGGGGCCACGGACGAAAACATGGTGATGCTCACCGTGCTGAAGCTCGTCGACGTGGTGATGATCGCCAACCTGCTCATCATGGTGATCGTGGGTGGTTACGAGACCTTCGTCTCGCGGATCGGTCTGCAGAACCACCGGGACCAGCCGG
>NZ_NHSG01000470.1:0-10099 GCF_020024005.1 Streptomyces purpurogeneiscleroticus | reverse complement strand
CCGACGCCCCGCAGTACCGGCACTTCCGGTACCGCCCGCCGCGCGGCGGTCCGCGCACCACTCAAGTCGCACCACTCAAGTCGCATTACTCACCGCACAACTCAAAGCCAAGGCACAACCCAGATCCCCAGCGAGACCGGCGCGGGCCCGCAGCCGGCCGGTCCTACGAGGAAGGACACGGCCGCCGCACGTGAGGGACACACGAGAGAGCCGGCTCCTGCTGGTGCTGCTGGTCGCGATCGCGTTCGCACTGATCACGGTGGACATCCGCGGCGGCGAGCAGTCCCCGCTGCAGGGTGCCCGGCAGGTCGCGGCCTCCGCCTTCGGGCCGGTCGAGACCGGTGTCGCCTCGGTCGTGGACCCCGTCGGCAACGCCGTCGACGCCGTCCGTGATTCCGACGGCCGGCACAGCCGCATCGCCCAGCTGGAACGCGAGAACGCCGCCCTGAAGGCCGAGCTCGGCTCCTCCGACCGCGACCATGTGCGCGCCGGAGAGCTGGACAAGATGCTCAAGACCGCGGGCGCCGGCCAGTACGGCATCAAGGGCGCCCAGGTCATCGCCATAGGAGCCGCCCAGGGCTTCTCCTGGACCGTCACCATCGACGCCGGCTCCAAGGACGGCATCGCCCGCGACATGACCGTACTGAACGGTGACGGGCTGGTCGGCCGGGTCACCACCGTCGGCAAGGACACCGCCACCGTCCTGCTCGCCATCGACCCCGACTTCACCGTCGGTACCCGTATGGAGAAGACCAACGAGATCGGCTTCGCCAACGGGCAGGGGGGCGGGCCGCTGCGCGTCCAGCTCCTCAACGGCAAGGCGAACGTGAAGAAGGGCGACCGGATGGTCACCTTCGGCTCCAGCGAGGGCAAGCCCTTCGTGCCCGGCGTGCCGGTCGGCACCATCACCCACGTCGGCAGCGCCAACGGCGACCTCACCCGCACGGTCCAGGTGAAGCCCTTCGCCGGCTTCTCCCGCCTGGACGTGGTCGGTGTCGTGGTCCAGCCGCCGCGCGAGAACCCCCGGGACACGGTCCTGCCGCCCAAGCCCGCCAAGCCCAAGCCCACCCCGACGGTCACCGTGACCGCCAAGCCCAAGCCTTCTCCGAGCGGCGCCAGGAGCTGAGCCCGATGCGCATCAACCGGATCCTCCTCTCCACCGCCCTCGTGGCCGTGGCCCTCGTCGTCCAGGTGGGTGTGCTCGCCAGACTGCACCTCCCCGGAGCAGTACCGGACCTGCTCCTCCTCGTCGTCCTCGGGCTGGCGATGGTGTACGGCCATGTCGCCGGGGCCTTCATCGGCTTCGGCGCGGGTCTCCTCGCCGATCTGGCGCCCCCCTCCGACCACGCGATCGGCCGCTACGCCCTCGTGCTCTGCGTCATCGGCTACGCCGCCGGGCTCACCAGGCCCGACAAGAGCCGGCACCGCTCCGCCTCGCTGCCGCTGATCGTCGTGGTCTGCGCCGCCATCGGCTCGACCCTGCTCTACGCCGGCGTCGGCTCGCTGGCCGGCGACAACGCGGGCAACACCGTCGGCATCCCCCTGCTGCTGTTCACCGCCACCGTCTACGACCTCGTGCTCGCCCCCTTCAGCGTGCCGCTCGTGATGGCCCTGGCCCGTCGCGCGGACAACGATCCGCTGGCGGGGGAGAGTTCGGGCGGCACGCAGTCCGGTGCGATGCCGGGCGAGGCCGCGTACGGCTGGCTCTCCACCGGCAGCGGGCTGCGGATGAGCCGCCCCGGGCGCGTCGGCCGGACGCCGCGGATCGGCAGCCAGCGCGGCGGCCTGCTCGGCGGCAAGGCGAACCGCACGAAGACCATCAAGGGGGTCAAGCGCCTGTGAGCAACACACCGTTCCGGGCCGCGACGAGGGGGCGCCCATGAGCAACATCCCTGAGACGGGCAGGACCACTCGCGTCACCGTCCGCCTCGTCGCCATTCAGATACTGGTCTTCTCGCTGCTGCTCACCCTCGGCGGCCGGCTCTGGTATCTCCAGATCCGCAACGGCGACGAGTACGCCGCCGAGGCCAGCGGCAACCACGTCCAGCAGGTCGTCGACCCGGCCGTGCGCGGCTCGATCCTCGACGCGCGCGGCGTGCCGCTCGCCGACAACGAGACCCGCCTCGTCGTCTCCGCCAGCCGTACCGCGCTGATGAAGATGGACGACGAGGGCAAAGCGGTGCTGACCCGCCTGGCGCACGTCCTGGACATGTCGTACACCGACGTCAAGAACAAGGTCCGGCTGTGCGACGCCAAGACGCCGCAGCCCTGCTGGAACGGCTCGCCCTTCCAGCCCATCCCGATCACCGACGAGGCCACCACCCAGCAGGCCCTGAAGATCCGGGAGAGCTCCGAGGACTTCCCCGGCATCTCCGCCGAGCCCACCGCGGTACGCCGCTACCCGGCCCCCGCGAAGGCCGCGACCTCCCAGGTGCTCGGCTACCTCTCGCCGGTCACCGACGAGGAGATCAAGAAGGCGGAGCACACGAACTCGCCGTTCCTGCGCTCGGACATGGTCGGCCGCTCGGGTCTGGAGCGGACGTACGACAGCGCGCTGCGCGGCAAGGCCGGCGTCACCCGCTACCAGGTCGACAACCTCGGCCGGGTCATGGGCAAGGCCAAGAGCGATCCGGCCCGGCCCGGGGACAACGTCGTCACCTCGATAGACGCCCGTGTGCAGGCCGTTGCCGAGAAGGAGCTCCACCAGGCGATGGTGGAGGCCCGCAAGCAGCACGACCGCAACACCGGTACGAACTACAAGGCGGACGCCGGTGCCGTGGTCGTCATGGAGAACAAGACCGGCCGGGTGGTCTCCATGGCCTCCCAGCCGGAGTACGACCCGAACGCCTGGGTCGGCGGCATCTCGGCGAAGGACTACGCCAAGCTGACCGGCAAGAAGTCCAACTACCCGCTGCTGAACCGCGCGATCCAGGGCCAGGCGGCCCCCGGCTCGATCTTCAAGGTCATCACGACCTCGGCCGCGGTGAATGCCGGGTACGACTTCAACGGCCGGTACAACTGCTCCAGCTCGTACAACGTCGGTGGGCAGGTCTTCAAGAACTTCGAGTCCCAGAGCCACGGCGCGATCAACCTGGGCCGGGCGCTGGAGGTCTCCTGCGACACCGTCTTCTACGACCTGGCCTACAAGCAGTGGGTCAAGGACGGCGGCAACAAGCCCAAGGACCCCAAGGACTGGTTCTACAAGACCGCGCACCAGTTCGGCCTCGGCAAGGAGACCGGCATCGACCTGCCCAACGAGGTCAAGGGCCGGGTCCCGGACCGCCAGTGGAAGAAGGACTTCTGGAAGGCCAACAAGGACTCCTGGTGCAAGACCGGCAAGAAGGGCGGCAGCTACGTCCAGCGCCTCGCCTACGAGAGCTGTCTCGAAGGCATGAAGATGCGCGCCGGTGACTCGGTGAACTACTCCATCGGCCAGGGCGACACCCTCGTGACGCCGATCCAGATGGCGACGATCTACGCGGCGCTCGCCAACGGCGGGAAGATGTACGACCCGACCATCGGCAAGGCGATCATCAGCGCCGACGGCAAGAAGGTCCGGGAGATCGCGCCGAAGGCGCACGGCAAGCTGCCCGACACGCCCAAGACGCTGAAGCAGATCGACAAGGCGCTGGAGGGCGTGGCCACCCGCGGTACCGCCGCCTGGCGGTTCGAGGGCTGGCCGCAGAAGCAGATCCCGATGCACGCCAAGACCGGTACCGCGGAGGTCTACGGCAAGCAGACGACGTCGTGGTTCGCCACGTACACCAAGGACTACACGATCGTCATGACGATCTCCCAGGGTGGTACGGGCTCCGGCGCCTCGGGTCCGGCCGTGCGCAAGATCTACGACGCGATCTACGGCGTGGACGCCAAGGGCAAGATCCACAAGAACAAGGCGCTGCTGCCCGAGCCGCAGGGCGACCTGCCCAAGGTCGACCGGCACGGCAACATCACCGCCGGGAAGCTGACCAAGCCGATCGTCAACGACGAGAAGAAGCCGGAAGGGGCGGTCCAGTGACCAGCAGCAGCTACGCCATCCGGCGCTACGCCCCCGACCGCGGCGTCTGGTCCAAGCTCACCGCGCGGGACTCCGTCGTCCGGCGGCTGGACTGGATACTGCTCTTCTCCTGCCTGGCCCTCTCGCTCATCGGCGCGGTCCTGGTCTTCTCGGCCACCCGCAACCGCATCGAGCTGAACAACGGGGACCAGTACTCCTACGTCCTCAAGCACCTGCTCAACACCGGCATCGGCCTCGCGCTCGCGGCCGGCACGGTGTGGCTGGGCCACCGCACGCTGCGCGGCGCCGTCCCCATCCTGTACGGCCTCTCGCTGGTGCTGTCCGCGCTGGTGCTCACCCCGCTCGGCGCCACCATCAACGGCTCCCGGTCCTGGCTCGCCCTCCCCGGCGGGCTCTCCCTGCAGCCCGCCGAGTTCGCGAAGATCACCATCACGCTGGGCATGGCGATGGTCCTCGCGGCCCGGGTCGACGCGGGCGACCGGGAACACCCCGGCCACCGCGCCGTCCTCCAGGCGCTCGGCATCGCCCTGGTCCCGATAGTGGTCATCATGCTGATGCCGGACCTCGGCTCGGTCATGGTGCTCGGCACGATCGTGCTCGCCGTGCTGCTCGCCTCGGGCGCGTCCAACCGCTGGGTCATCGGCCTGGTGACGCTGGGCGTGGTGGGCTGTCTGAGCGTCTGGCAGCTGCACCTCCTCGACGACTACCAGATCGCCCGCTTCGCGGCCTTCGCCAACCCGAGCCTGGACCCGGCGGGCGTCGGCTACAACACCAACCAGGCCCGTATCGCGATCGGTTCCGGTGGGCTCTTCGGCGCGGGCCTGTTCCAGGGCAGCCAGACCACCGGCCAGTTCGTGCCCGAGCAGCAGACCGACTTCATCTTCACGGTCGCCGGTGAGGAGCTGGGCTTCCTCGGCGCGGGCCTGATCATCTTCCTGCTGGGCGTGGTGCTCTGGCGCGCCTGCCGGATCGCCCGGGAGTCCTCCGAGCTGTACAGCACGATCGTCGCCTCCGGCATCATCGCCTGGTTCGCCTTCCAGGCGTTCGAGAACATCGGGATGACGCTGGGGATCATGCCGGTCACGGGCCTGCCGCTGCCGTTCGTCTCCTACGGTGGCACGTCGATGTTCGCCGTATGGATCGCCATCGGACTGCTGCAGTCGATCAGAGTGCAGCGGCCCGTCTCCGCCTGACCCGTGAACAGCCACCGTGGCCCGGTCCCCGCCAAGGGGCCGGGCCACAGCTGTCCCGGTACACATACCCACTTCACACGGACACGGACTGTGACAGGTCTTACGTGGCGGTAACGCCGTCCGGGCGGCATGCTGTCGCGGAAACAGCAGTGAGCCAGCGAGTTCCCCGTATCCGTACGCAGGCGCCCCCAAGCCGCCCCGTCAGGAGAAGTCAGCTCCCATGTTCTCGAAGGTCCTGGTCGCCAACCGTGGCGAAATCGCCATCCGCGCCTTCCGCGCCGCCTATGAGCTGGGCGCGCAGACCGTAGCGGTGTTCCCCCACGAGGATCGCAACTCCGGCCACCGCCTCAAGGCGGACGAGGCCTACCAGATCGGCGAGCCCGGCCACCCCGTGCGCGCGTACCTCTCGGTCGAGGAGGTCGTCCGCGCGGCACGGCAGGCCGGCGCCGACGCCGTCTACCCCGGGTACGGCTTTCTCTCCGAGAACCCCGACCTGGCCGCCGCCTGCGCCGAGCACGGCATCACCTTCGTCGGCCCCTCCACCGAAGTACTGGAGCTCACCGGCAACAAGGCGCGGGCCATCGCCGCCGCCAAGGCCGCCGGGCTGCCCGTCCTCGCCTCCTCCGAGCCCTCCTCGGACGTCGAGGAGCTGCTGGCGGCGGCCGAGGACATGGAGTTCCCGGTCTTCGTGAAGGCGGTGGCCGGCGGCGGCGGGCGCGGCATGCGCCGGGTCGCCGAGCGCGCCCAGCTGCGCGAGGCCGTCGAGGCGGCGGCCCGCGAGGCCGAGTCCGCCTTCGGCGACCCGACCGTCTTCCTGGAGCAGGCCGTCGTCGACCCGCGCCACATCGAGGTGCAGATCCTCGCCGACACCCACGGCAACGTGATCCACCTGTACGAGCGGGACTGCAGCGTCCAGCGCCGCCACCAGAAGGTCATCGAGCTCGCCCCGGCCCCGAATCTCCCCGCCGAACTGCGCGAACGCATCTGCGCCGACGCCGTCGCCTTCGCCCGGCAGATCGGCTACACCTGCGCCGGCACCGTCGAATTCCTCGTCGACGCGCGCGGCAACCACGTCTTCATCGAGATGAACCCCCGCATCCAGGTCGAGCACACCGTCACCGAAGAGGTGACGGACGTCGACCTCGTACAGTCGCAGCTGCGCATCGCCGCCGGTGAATCGCTGGCCGACCTCGGGCTCAGCCAGGAGAAGATCGTGCTGCGCGGCTCGGCGCTGCAGTGCCGCATCACCACCGAGGACCCCGCCAACGGCTTCCGGCCCGACACCGGCCGGATCACGGCCTACCGCTCCCCGGGCGGCGCGGGCGTCCGCCTGGACGGCGGCACCAACCTCGGCGCCGAGGTCGGCGCGCACTTCGACTCCATGCTGGTCAAGCTCACCTGCCGGGGCCGGGACTTCGCCACCGCCGTCGGGCGCGCCCGACGCGCCGTCACCGAGTTCCGCATCCGCGGCGTCGCCACCAACATCCCCTTCCTGCAGGCGGTACTGGACACCCCGGACTTCCGCGAGGGGCGGGTCACCACCTCCTTCATCGAGCAGCACCCCGAACTGCTCACCCAGCGCGGCTCCGCCGACCGCGGCACCCGCATCCTCGAATACCTCGCCGACGTCACGGTCAACAAGCCGCACGGCGACCGCCCCGCCACCGTCGCGCCGCACGAGAAGCTGCCCGCGATCGACACCTCCGCGCCGATCCCCGACGGCTCCCGGCAGCGGCTGCGGCAGCTCGGCCCCGAGGGCTTCGCCGCCGACCTGCGCGCCCGGCCCGCGCTCGGCGTCACCGACACCACCTTCCGCGACGCCCACCAGTCCCTGCTGGCCACCCGCGTCCGCACCAAGGACCTCCTGGAGGTCGCCGGACACGTCGCACGCACCACCCCCGAGCTGCTCTCCCTCGAAGCGTGGGGCGGCGCGACGTACGACGTGGCGCTGCGCTTCCTGTACGAGGACCCGTGGGAGCGGCTGGCGGCGCTGCGCGAGGCCGTCCCCAACATCTGCCTCCAGATGCTGCTGCGCGGCCGCAACACCGTCGGCTACACCCCCTACCCGGAGCAGGTCACCCGCTCCTTCGTGCAGGAGGCCGCCGACACCGGCATCGACATCTTCCGCATCTTCGACGCGCTCAACAACGTCGACCAGATGCGCCCCGCGATCGACGCCGTGCGCGAGACCGGCACTGCGATCGCCGAGGTCGCCATGAGCTACACCGGCGACCTCGCCGACCCCGGCGAGCAGCTCTACACGCTCGACTACTACCTCCGCCTCGCCGAGCAGATGGTCGACGCGGGCGCCCACGTCCTCGCCATCAAGGACATGGCCGGGCTGCTCCGCGCGCCCGCCGCGAAGAAGCTGGTCACGGCGCTGCGCCAGAACTTCGACCTGCCCGTCCACATCCACACCCACGACACCCCCGGCGGCCAGCTCGCCACCTACCTCGCCGGCTGGGAGGCCGGCGCCGACGCCGTCGACGGCGCCTCGGCCGCCCTGGCCGGTACCACCAGCCAGCCCGCCCTCTCCGCGATCGTCGCCGCCGCCGCGCACACCGACCGCGACACCGGCATCGACCTCGGCGCGGTCTGCGCCCTGGAGCCGTACTGGGAAGCCGTACGCAAGGTCTACGCGCCCTTCGAGGCCGGCCTGCCCGCGCCCACCGGACGCGTCTACGCGCACGAGATCCCCGGCGGCCAGCTCTCCAACCTCCGCCAGCAGGCCATCGCCCTCGGCCTCGGCGACCGCTTCGAGGAGATCGAGAAGGCGTACGAGGGCGCCGACCGCCTCCTCGGCCGCCTCGTCAAGGTCACCCCCAGCTCCAAGGTCGTCGGCGACCTCGCGCTCTCCCTGGTCGGCGCCGGGGTCTCCACCGAGGAGTTCGCCGCCGACCCGGCCCGCTTCGACATTCCCGGCTCCGTCATCGGCTTCCTCCGCGGCGAGCTGGGCGAACCGGCCGGCGGCTGGCCCGAGCCGCTGCGCAGCCGTGCCCTCGAAGGCCGCGCCGAGGCCCCCGGCATCACCGAGCTGACCGCCGACGAGTCCAAGCGCCTCTCGGCCTCGTCCGCCGAGCGCCAGGCCGTCCTGAACGAACTGCTCTTCCCCGGCCCGGCCAAGGACTTCACGACCCACCGTGAGCGCTACGGCGACACCTCCCCGCTCTCCAGTGACCTGTTCTTCTACGGGCTGCACCACGGCGAGGAGCACGTCGTCCGGCTCGCCCCCGGCGTCCAGCTCCTCATCGGCCTGGAGGCGATCTCCGAGGCCGACGAGCGCGGCATGCGCACCGTGATGTGCATCCTCAACGGCCAGCTGCGGCCCATCCAGGTCCGCGACCGGGCGGTCGCCAGCGAGGTGCCCACCGCCGAGAAGGCCGACAAGAACAACCCCGGCCACCTGCCCGCCCCGTTCGCCGGGGTGGTCACCCTCGCCGTCCAGGAGGGCCAGCAGGTCGAGGCGGGCGCCACCATCGGCACCATCGAGGCCATGAAGATGGAGGCCGCGATCACCGCACCGACCGGCGGCACCGTCAGCCGCATCGCGATCTCGCCGATCGCCCAGGTCGAAGGCGGCGACCTGCTCATCGTCGTGGAGTGAGCGAAAGCGCCCCCGGGCGCAGCGCTCGCGGCCCCCGGTGCGCGGCAGGCTTCCCGGCCCGCCGCGCACCGGTCCGCTTCTCCGGCCGCGGGGGTCTCCCCAAAAGCGGGACAGGACAGTACGTTCACCCCATGGCGGACACCGTGCGCGAGATCGAGCGGAAGTACGAGGCCGACGGCGCGGGCCTGCCGCCCGACGGCCTCCCCGACCTCACCGGCGTCGACCGGGTCGCGTCCGTCGCGGACCGCGGCACGGCCACCCTCGACGCCACCTACTACGACACCGCCGACCGGCGGCTGGCCCGCGACGGCATCACCCTGCGTCGCCGCACCGGCGGCGACGACGCCGGCTGGCACCTGAAACTGCCCGTCGCCGCCCACGTACGCGACGAGATCCGCGCCCCGCTCTCCGACACCGTCCCGCGCGCCCTGCGCGGCCTGCTCCGCTCCCGCGTCCGCGACGCCGAGCTGGCACCCCTCGTACGGATCGAGACCCGCCGCGAGACCCGGCAGCTGCTCGCCGCCGACGGCACGGTCCTCGCGGAGATCGCCACCGACCGGGTGCGCGCCACCCGCCCGGCCGGCCCCGGCCGCACCGCCGAATGGGCCGAGATCGAGGTCGAGCTGACGGCGGGCGGGGACATGACCCTCCTGGACGCGGTCGAGGACCGGCTCCTGGGCGCCGGGCTGCGCCCCGCCGGCACGGCCTCCAAGGCCGCCCGCGCGCTCCGCGACACGGCCCCCAAGGCCGAACGGAAGGCCGCCGCCGAGCCCACCGCCGCCGGCCGGGGCGCCGAGCAGCCCACCGCACCGGACAAAGGCGGCGAAGAGCCGCCCACCGCCGAAGAGATCGTCCTCCGCTACCTCACCCGCCAGGTCCGCGCCATCACCGAGCTCGACCCCGCCGTCCGCCGCGACCTCCCCGACTCCGTCCACCAGATGCGCGTCGCCACCCGCCGCCTGCGCAGCGCCCTCCGCTCGTACGCCACCGTCCTGGACCGGACCGCCACCGACCCCCTCGGCGCCGAGCTCAAATGGCTCGCCGCAGAGCTGGGCATCGACCGCGACGCCGAGGTGCTCACCGCCCGCATCCAGGAAGCCCTCGCCGCGCTCCCCAAGGAACTGCGCCCCGGCCCCGTACGCACCCGGCTGCGCACCTGGACCCAGGCCCACCGCAAAGGCTCCCGGAAACACCTCATCGCCGTCCTCGACAGCGACCGCTACCTCACCCTCCTGAACTCCCTCGACACGCTGATCACCGACCCGCCCCGGGCCCGCTCGGGGC
>NZ_NHSG01000469.1:0-10317 GCF_020024005.1 Streptomyces purpurogeneiscleroticus | reverse complement strand
GGTGCAGGCATGAAGGTGCCACCTCGGGGACGGGGGTGCGCCAACAGGGACGGGCAGCAGTTCTAGCAGAAGAGTTCCGCATTGTTAACATATCTTGCGTGAAGTTCTGGCCCGTCATACCGTGCTGGCCATACCGTTCGAGGCATGCGAAAGGGGCCGCGCACGTGGCTGTGCGCGGCCCCTCCGGTCCTGCGTATGCGGTCAGTCCTCCCCGTACGGAAGGAGATCCGGGCGCTTCGGCGGCCGTCCGTCGCCGCTCGACCGGCCCGTCAGCCGGCGGCCTATCCACGGCACCAGATGTGTCCGGGCGAACCGCGCGTCCGCCGTGCGCCGGGCCACCCAGCCCGGCGGCACCGGAGGCGGCAGCGGCGCGTCCCACTCCGCCTCCGGCGGGAGGCCGAGCGCCTGCCAGACGGCCTCGGCGACCCGCTCGTGACCCTCGGCCGTCAGGTGCAGCCGGTCGTCCGCCCACAGCCGCGGGTCGCCGAGCGACGCCGAGCCGTAGAGGTCCACGACGAGCGCGCCGTGCCGCCGCGCGACCTCGTCGATGTGGTCGAAGAGCATCTCCATGCGCGGCCGGAAGCGCTCCAGTACCGGACCCTGTCGGCCCGGGCTGCGCATCAGTACCAGCTGCTTGCAGCTCGGTGCCAGCCGCGCCGCGGCCTCCTCCAGGAGCGCGCACACCCGCGGGACGTCGCACTTCGGGCGCAGTACGTCGTTCAGGCCGCCCACCAGCGTGACCAGGTCGGCGCCCATGGCCGCGGCCGCGGGTGCCTGGTCCGCGGCGATCTGGCCGATGAGCTTGCCGCGCACGGCGAGGTTCGCGTACTGGAAGCCGGGCGTCCGGGCGGCGAGGCGGGCGGCGAGCAGATCGGCCCAGCCGCGGTACGAGCCGTCCGGCAGCGCGTCCGACATCCCTTCGGTGAAGGAATCCCCGACCGCGACAAAACTGGTGTACTCAGCACTCATCTCCATGGCGCGAGCGATCCTATACGCAGTACAGGATCGCTCGCGCGGAGCCTCGGCTTACGCCGGCCGTTGCTGGAGCACCAGCTCCCGCAGCACGTCCTCCATCGTGACCAGCCCGGCCAGCCGCCCGTCGTCGCCGATCACGGCGGCGAGGTGGGTGCGCGAGCCGCGCATCGCGGTCAGCACGTCGTCCAGCGGCGTCGCGGCCCGCACCCGGGCGATCGGCCGCATCGAGGACACCTGGAACGGCAGGTCCCGCGGCATCGCGTCCAGCGCGTCCTTCACGTGCAGATAGCCCAGGATGCGGCGGGAGCCGTCGACCACGGGGAAGCGGGAGAAGCCCGACCGTGCGGCCAGGTCCTCCAGGCCCTCCGGCGTGACGCCCAGCCGCGCGTGGACCACCTTCTCCACCGGCAGGACCACGTCACGGACCGGGCGACGGCCCAGCTCCAGCGCGTCCCGCAGCCGCTCGGCGCCCCGGTCGTCCAGCAGGCCCGCGTCGGAGGAGTCCTCCACCATCTTGACCAGCTGGGCGTCGGAGAAGGTCGCGGCGACCTCGTCCTTGGCCTCCACCCGCATCAGCTTCAGCAGCCCGTTCGCGAACGAGTTGATCGCGAAGATCACCGGACGCAGCGCCCGCGCCATCGCCACCAGCGGCGGCCCCAGCAGCAGCGCGCTGCGCACCGGCGCGGCCAGCGCGATGTTCTTCGGCACCATCTCGCCGAAGAGCATGTGCAGATACGTCGCCAGGGCCAGCGCGATCACGAAGGACACCGGGTGGATCAGGGACTCCGGTACCCCGGTGACGTGGAAGAGCGGTTCCAGGAGGTGGGCGATGGCCGGCTCGGCGACCGCGCCCAGCACCAGCGTGCACAGCGTGATGCCCAGCTGGGCCGCCGCCATCAGCGCGGAGACGTGCTGCAGGCCCCAGATGACGCTGCGGGCCCGGCGGTCGCCCTGCTCGGCGTACGGCTCGATCTGGCTGCGGCGCACCGAGATCAGCGCGAACTCGGCACCCACGAAGAAGGCATTGACGACCAGCGTGAGCAGGCCGATGAAGAGCTGCAGCGCGGTCATCGGGCGGCCTCCTCGTGCGTACGGGCGGCGTCCGCGTCACCGGCCGCGGGGGCGTGCAGCAGTACGCGCGCCGCCCGGTGGCCGGACGCGTCCATGACGTCCATCCGCCAGCCGGCGACCGACAGCGTGTCGCCGTCCTGCGGGATGCGGCCCAGCTCCGTGGCGATCAGCCCGGCCAGCGTCTCGTACGGGCCCTCCGGCATCCGCAGGCCGATCCGCTCCAGCTGGTCGGAACGGGCCGCGCCGTCCGCGTCGTACAGCGTGCGGCCGTCCTCGTCCTTGCCGGCCGGGGCCAGGTCCGGGGTCTCCAGCGGGTCGTGCTCGTCGACGACCTCGCCGACGACCTCCTCGACGATGTCCTCCAGCGTCGCGACGCCGGCCGTGCCGCCGTACTCGTCGATCACCACGGCCATCGTCCGCTTGCCCGACAGCCGGTCCAGCAGCTCGTTGACCGGCAGCGTCTCCGGTACCAGCAGCGGCTCGCGGAGCATCTCCGCGACCGGGTGCCGGCGCCGCCGCGCGGCCGGTATGGCCAGCACGTCCTTGATGTGCGCCACGCCGACGACGCTGTCCAGGTTGCCGCGGTAGACCGGGAAGCGGGACAGGCCGGTGGCGCGGGTCGCATTGGCCACGTCCTCGGCGGTGCACTGCACCTCCAGGGCCGTGACCTGCACCCGCGGGGTCATGACGTTCTCCGCCGTGAGGTCGGCGAGGCTCAGCGTACGGACGAACAGCTCGGCCGTGTCCGCCTCCAGCGCACCCTCCTTGGCGGAGTGCCGGGCCAGCGCCACCAGCTCCTGCGGGCCGCGTGCGGACGCCAGCTCCTCGGCCGGCTCCAGGCCCATCCGGCGCACCACACGGTTGGCGGTGTTGTTCAGATGGCCGATCAGCGGCCTGAACAAGGCGCTGAAGCCGCGCTGCAGCGTGGCCACGCGCTTGGCGATGGGCAGCGGGCTGGAGATCGCCCAGTTCTTCGGCACCAGCTCGCCGACGACCATCAGGACGACCGTCGAAATGGCCGTACCGAGGATCAGCGCGGTGCTCTCGCCCGCGGACCGCGGCAGCCCCACGGCCTCCAGGGGGCCGGTGAGCAGCGCGGCGATGGAGGACTTGGCGAGCATGCCGATGACCAGGCCGGTCACCGTGATGCCCAGCTGGGCGCCGGAGAGCTGGAAGGTCAGGCCGCGTACGGCCTTGAGAGCGCTGTCCGCGCCGCGCTCGCCGCGCTCGGCGGCGCGCTCGAGGTCGCTGCGCTCGACAGTCGTCAGCGAGAACTCGGCCGCGACGAAGACACCGCAGGCCAGCGTCAGCAGGAACGCCACGGCCAACAGGAGCAGCTCGGTCATCGGGTCACCTCCGTCCCATGGTCGAACAGGTCCGGGAGGTTCGCGCTATGTCGACTGCAACTGGGAGGGTCGCCCATGGCTGGACGCTCACACCTTTCCTCGGGAAATGCGCTGCGGACCGTGTATCCGGCAGCGGGGGGACTATCCATAGTAAAGGACCGGCAAAGCAGCGGCCCGGTGACCGGAACGGTCCCGGGCCGCCGCGTGGAGTGTTTTCCGATATCAGGCGGTGGTGGTCAGTCCGAGCGCGGAGGCCAGCTCGCGCCACTGGGCACGCGGCAGGTCGGCGCGCCCGCCCCCGGCGAGGGCCTGGAGCGCGACGTGGTCGGCGCCCGCTGCGTAGTACGCGTCCAGGCGAGCCCTGACGGTCTCCGCGTCGCCCAGCGCGAAGAGGGCGTCGAGGAGGCGGTTGCTGCCGCCGCCGGCGAAGTCCTCCTCGGCGAAGCCGAGCCGCAGCAGGTTGTCGGTGTAGTTGGGCAGCCGCAGGTACATCGCGAGGGCCTCGCGGGCCGTGCCGCGCGCCCGCTCCAGATCGGTGTCGAGCACCACCTTCAGCTCCGGCGCGAGCAGCGCCTCGCTGCCGAGCGCGGCACGGGCCTGGGCAGTGTGCTCCGCGGTGACGAGGTACGGATGCGCCCCGGCCGCGCGGTCGGCGGCGAGCCGCAGCATCTTGGGCCCGAGCGCGGCCAGCACCCGCCGCGGTGCCGGCACCGGCTCGGGCGCCGCGTCCAGCCCGTCCAGGTACCCGACCATCGCGGAGTACGGCTTGGCGTACTGCGGCGCGAGCGCGCTGTGGCTGACGCCGATACCGAGGACGAACCGTCCCGGCGCCTCCTTCTCCAGCTGGGCGGCCTCCGCGGCCACGGTGGACGCGTCGTGGTCCCAGATGCTGAGGATTCCGGTGGCCACGGTGATGCGCCGGGTGGCCTGCACGACCTTGCGGGCATCGGCCACCGACGGGCTGCCGCCCAGCCACACGGTGCCGAATCCGAGCTCTTCGAGCTCCGCCACGGCATCGGCGATCCGGGCGGCCCCCTCGGCGTCCTGGGAGCGCAGGGCGGGACTCCAGATACCGATGCGGCCGAAGAGTGCGTGCGGGGACTGGGCTGAGGAAGTCATGCAGACGGCAACCCGCCGCGGCCCGCGGCGTATTCCGGCTCCCGCCGCGAAAGCGCGAAACTCTGCAAACTCTGCGCGAAGCGTTGACGTGCCCTCGTCGATTCCCTACTTTCCCGTTCGAAGTCGCGGGCATGGTTCGAAATTCCGAACGCCATGCCGTGTGAATCTCCGAGCAAAGGAGAACCGCGTGCGCCACCCCCGCCTGAGATCTTCCTTCCTCGCCGCGTCCGCCGCCGTCCTGCTGGCCCTGCTGCCGGCGAGCGCCTCCGCCTACCCCGGCCCGGGCCATGTCACCGGTGACGTCGTCGTCCACGACCCGACCATGCTCCGCGCGCCGGACGGCCGGTACCTGCTCTACTCCACCCACGGCTACCTGGAAGCCCGCACCTCCACCGACCGCACCGCCTTCACCCGCAGCGGCAACGCCTTTGCCTCGCCGCCGAGTTGGTGGTCCCGGTACTCGGCCACGAACGACCCGTGGGCGCCCGACATCTCGTACCAGGGCGGCCGGTACCTCATGTACTACGCCGTCTCGCGCTTCGGCTCGAACACCTCCGCCATCGGGCTCGCCACCTCCCCGACCGGGCTGCCGGGAAGTTGGAGCGACCAGGGCATCGTCCACGCCTCCACCTCCAGCAGCGACTACAACGCCATCGACCCGGACCTGTTCGTCGACAGCGACGGCAAGTGGTGGCTGGCCTTCGGGTCCTGGTGGAGCGGGCTCAAGATGATCCGCCTCGACCCGGCGACCGGCAAGCAGTACGCGGGCGACACCACCCGCCACTCGCTGGCCGCGCGCCCGACCGGCACGAAGGCGGTCGAGGGCCCGACCGTGGTCAAGCGCAACGGCTACTACTACCTCTTCGCCTCGTACGACACGTGCTGCAACGGCACCGGCTCCACGTACAAGATCAAAGTCGGCCGGGCCACCAGCCCCACCGGCCCGTACTACGACCGCAACGGCGTGGCGATGACCAACAACGGTGGCACCGTGGTCATGGCGTCGCAGGGCTCCGTGATCGGCCCCGGCGGCCAGGACGTCATGCCCGACGCCGACGGTGACCTGCTCGTCTACCACTACTACGACGGCAACGACGGCGGCACGCCCAAGCTGGGCGTCAACCTGCTGAACTGGAGCGGGGGTTGGCCGACGGCGTACTGACGGACCGCGGGCCGCTTCAGTCCGTCAGATGGCGGACCCAGCGGCTCCACTGGGGCTCGGGGGCGTAGCCGGACGCATGCCACGCTTGGTGCGCGAGTTCATTGCGGTTGAGCACCATCGCGTCCGCGCGCCGCCCGCCCAGCGCCGCGAACCGCTCCTCCGCGGCCGCCAGCAGCGCCCGCCCGATGCCCTGCCGCCGCCGGTCGGGGTGGACTGCCAGCCGGTACAGGTGGCAGCGCCACCCGTCGAACCCGGCGATCACCGTGCCGGCCAGCTCGCCGTCCCGCTCGGCCAGCAGCAGCGCCTCCGGGTCCCGGGCGACCAGCCGGGCCACCCCGTCGTGGTCGTCGCTGATGCTCGTGCCTTCCGCGGCGTCGCGCCAGAACCGCAGCACGGCGTCGATGTCGGAGGGGGCGGCGGGACGAATGCGGAGACCACTCAGAAGATCACTCATGGGGCGAGCCAAGCAGATCACCGGCGTGTGCGGCGAGCGATTTCCGCTCAAGGGGACGCAGGAACGCCGGTCGGAGCACGGGTCAACCCCCGTCCCCGCGCAGGCTGTCCACGGAGCGGGCCACTTCCGCGACGCGGTCGGCGATGTCCGCGGGGTCGGGGGCCGGGGTGTTGCGGAGGAGGAGTTCGATGCGGGCGAGCTGCTGGGCGATGTCCGCGAGCCGTTCTCCGCTGACCGGCTCCTGGGCGGTCGCCGCCAGCCGTTGGTTCTTGCGGTACAGGTCGAGGAAGATGCCGACCTTGGTCCGCAGCATCCAGGGGTCGATGGGCTTGGTCAGGAAGTCCGCGGCGCCCACCGCGTATCCCCGGTAGGCGTAGTCCGCTTCGGGGTTGGCGCCGGTCACCAGGATGATGGGCACGTCCTTGGTCTGATCGAGGCGCTTGATGGTGCCGGCGGTCTCGAAGCCGTCCATGCCGGGCATCACGACATCCAGCAGCACCACCGCGAAGTCCTGGCGCAGCATTGCCTTCAGGGCTTCCTCCCCGGAGCGGGCGCGGACCAGCTTCTGGTGGAGGGGGCCGAGTACGGCCTCCAGCGCGACGAGGTTTTCCTCCATGTCGTCGACGAGGAGGATGCTGCACTGGTCGGGTACGACGGTGGTCATGGCCTGCCCTTCGGTGCCTCGCCGGCATCGTCCTGCGACGGATCGCCGTCCTGTGACGCGTCGCCGCCGTCCGGCGACGCCGTGCCGTTCTCCGGATCGAGCAGCGCGCAGATCACCGACAGCAGACGGTCGATGTCCACGGGCTTGGGGACGTAGTCGTCGGCGCCGCTGTCGATCGCCTTCTCCCGGTCCCCGGGCATGGCCTTCGCAGTGAGCGCGATGATCGGCAGATCGGCCAGCCGGGGGGTGTTGCGGATGGCGCGGATGGTCTCGTAACCGTCCATCTCGGGCATCATGATGTCCATCAGGATCAGGGAGACGTCGGGGGTGCGCTGCAGGACTTCCAGGCCCTCGCGGCCGTTCTCCGCGTACTTCACGGTGATGCCGACCCGGCCCAGGACATGTGTGAGGGCGAAGACGTTGCGGATGTCGTCGTCCACGACGAGGATCCGGCGCCCGGCCAGCACCCGCCCCGGGCGCCCGCTCAGCCACTCCTTGAGCCGCGTCGTCTGCGGCCAGGCGTCCTCGCGGGCGTCGGGGCCCGCGGCGGCCGCGGTGCCGACCACGTCGTCCGGTGTGACGGCCGTGTCGTCCGGCCAGTCGAGGGTGGCGGGGACCAACTCCTCCGGGTTCAGGTCCGCGACCGGACCGAGGGCCTCCACCGGGCGCGGGTCGCCCTCCGGCGTCGGGATCTCCACGGCGCCGGGGTGGCGCGCGGGGATGTACAGGGTGAACCGGGAGCCGACGCCGACCTCGCTCTCGGCGGTGATCCGGCCGCCGAGCATCCCGGCGATCTCCCGGCTGATGGACAGGCCGAGGCCGGTGCCGCCGTACTTGCGGTTGGTGGTGCCCTCGGCCTGCTTGAACGCCTCGAAGACCATCGGGAGCTTGTCGGGGGAGATGCCGATGCCGGTGTCCTTGACGCGGAAGGCGACGACGGCGTCCGCGTTCCGCAGCGTCTCCTCCGTGAACTCCTCGCCCGGCACCCGCTCGACGCACAGCTCCACACCGCCGGAGTGGGTGAATTTCACCGCGTTGGACAGCAGATTGCGCAGGACCTGCTGGAGGCGCTGCTCGTCGGAGTACAGCTCGCGCGGTACGTCGTCGCCCACGGTGATCTCGAAGCCGAGTCCACGGTCGGCGGTCAGCGGCCGGAAGGTGGCGTGCACATAGTCGAGCAGCTTGTCGAGGGACAGGTCCTTGGGGTGAACGTCCATCCGGCCCGCCTCGATCTTCGACAGATCGAGGATGTCGCTGATCAGCTGGAGCAGATCGGACCCCGAGCGGTGGATCGTGGCGGCGAACTGTACGTCCTGCTCGGAGAGATGGCCGTCGGGGTTGTCGGCGAGCAGCCGGGAGAGGATCAGCAGCGAGTTGAGCGGCGTGCGCAGCTCGTGCGACATGTTTGCGAGGAACTCCGACTTGTACTGCGAGGCGGTCGCGAGCAGTGCCGCCTTCTCCTCCAGCGCGGCGTTGGAACGCTGCAGCTCGTCGGAGCGCTCACGCAGCTCGGCGGTGAGCCGCTGGGACTGGGAAAGCAGCGATTCCGTACGCGAGTTGGCGATGATCGTGTTGAAGGAGACGGCGATGGTATTGGCGAACTGGTCGACGAAGGCCAGGTGCACATCGCTGAATCTGCTGAGCGACGCCAGCTCGATCACGCCGAGCAGCTCGTCCTCGAAGAGGATCGGCACGATGACGATGCTGGCCGGAAGCGCCGCGCCGAGCCCGGAGTTGATGGTGATGTAGTCCGGCGGGGCGTCCAGTACGAGAATGCGCTTCTTCTCCTCGGCCGCCTGGGCGATCAGCCCGCGGCCCGGGGTCCCGGAGCCGGGGAGCGGGCTCTCGCCGCCGGCCTGGTCGGTGCCGTACCCGGCGATGAACTGGAGGCCCTCGCCGGGTCGTTCACCGGACTCGGCCAGGAAGAACGCGCCGAACTGCGCGTTGACCAGCGGGGTCAGCTCGCTGAGGATCAGTCCGGCGACCTCCACCAGGTCGCGGTGGCCCTGCATGAGGGCAGCCATGCGGGTGAGGTTGGACTCCAGCCAGTCCTTGGCGCGGGTGGTTTCCCGGAGGTTGGACACCATGAGGTTGATGTTGTTCTTCAGCTCGGCGACCTCGCCCTTGGCCTCGACCGCGATGGAGCGCGACATGTCGCCCTGGGTGACCGCGCTGGCGACCTCGGCGATGGCGCGTACCTGGGTGGTGAGGTTCGAGGCCAGCTCGTTGACGCCGGTGGTCAGCCGCTTCCAGGTGCCGTAGACGCCCTCGACCCGAGCCTGTCCGCCCAGCTGCCCCTCGCTGCCGACCTCGCGGGCCACGCGGGTCACCTCGGAGGAGAACGAGGAGAGCGTGTCGACCATTGTGTTGATGGTCGTCTTCAGCGCCAGGATCTCGCCGCGCGCGTCCACGTCGATCTTCTTCGACAGATCGCCCTGGGCGACTGCGGTGGCGACCTGCGCGATATTGCGTACCTGCGACGTCAGGTTGTCCGCCATGAAGTTGACGTTCTCCGTCAGGTCTTCCCACACTCCGGATACGCCGCGTACCTGTGCCCGGCCGCCGAGCCGCCCCTCCGTACCGACTTCCCGGGCCACTCGCGTGACCTCGTCGGCGAACGCGCGCAACTGCTCGACCATGGTGTTCACGGTGTCCTTCAGCTGCAGGATCTCGCCGCGCGCGTCCACCGTGATCTTCTTCGACAGGTCACCGTCGGCGACGGCCGTGGTCACCTGGGCGATGTTGCGTACCTGCGACGTCAGGTTCAGCGCCATGAAGTTGACGTTGTCCGTCAGCTCCTTCCACACCCCGGAGACGCCGCGGACCTGCGCCTGTCCGCCCAGATTCCCTTCGGTGCCGACCTCGCGGGCCACCCGGGTGACCTCGTCGGCGAAGGCGGAGAGCTGGTCGACCATGGTGTTGATCGTCGACTTCAGCTCCAGGATCTCGCCCTTCGCCTCCACCGTGATCGTCTTGCCGAGGTCGCCCTGGGCGACGGCGGTGGCGACCTGCGCGATGTTGCGTACCTGCGAAGTGAGGTTGTCCGCCATGGAGTTGACGTTCTGCGTGAGGTCCTTCCATACGCCGGATACGCCGCGTACCTGTGCCCGGCCGCCGAGCCGTCCTTCGGTGCCGACCTCGCGGGCGACCCGGGTGACCTCGTCGGCGAAGGCGGAGAGCTGGTCGACCATGGTGTTGATCGTCGACTTCAGCTCCAGGATCTCGCCCTGGGCAGCCACCGTGATCTTCTGGCTCAGGTCGCCGGTGGCGACCGCCGTGGTCACCTGGGCGATGTTGCGTACCTGCGAGGTCAGATTCGACGCCATGAAATTGACGTTGTCGGTGAGGTCCTTCCACACGCCGGAGACGCCCGCCACATGGGCCCGGCCGCCCAGCTGTCCTTCGGTGCCGACCTCGCGGGCCACCCGGGTGACCTCGTCGGCGAACGCCCGCAGCTGGTCGACCATGGTGTTGATCGTCGACTTCAGCTCCAGGATCTCGCCCTTCGCCTCCACCGTGATCGTCT
>NZ_NHSG01000468.1:0-10173 GCF_020024005.1 Streptomyces purpurogeneiscleroticus | reverse complement strand
TCGACGACGCCGAGCTCACCGCGAGCCTCGACGCGCTCGCACAGGGCCGCTGGACCGCCGCCCGGACCCTGCTCGCCGCGACCGGCACCGACTGGGAGCGCCGCGGTCACCGCCTGCTCGTCCTCGGTGCCGCCAGGACAGGCGCCGTCTGGGCCCGCGAATGGCAGCTCGCCGAGCCCGACAGCCCCGACGCCACCGCCTTCGTCGCGGCCGCCGCGGTCCACCGCGCACTGCGCGGCAAGGAGCCCGCCGAGGCCGCCCGCGACCGCTGCCTGGCCGCCGCCGGGATGGCGCCCGCCGATCCCACCCCCTGGCTCGCCCTGCTCCTCCTGGCCCGCGCCACGGGCACCCCCGATGAACGCGAGCACGCCTTCGACCAGGTACGCGCCCGCCATCCGGGCCACCACCACGCCCACCACCTCATGGCCGCCTGCCTCGCCGAGCACCAGCCGGGCGACGCCGACGACCCGCTGCACCAGGTGTACGACTTCGCCGCCTGGGCCGCCGAGCAGGCCCCGGCCGACTCCCCGCTGGCCGTCCTGCCCGTCGTCGCCCACGCCGAGCGCTACCGCGTCCTGGCCGCCGCCGGGCTGGAGCCCGCCGACCCCGCGGCGTCCGGGCACTGGGCCACCCGCCGCGCCCGCCAGGCCATGAAGGCCGCCTTCGACTGGTGGCTGGAGTGGGAGGGCGCCCACGCGGGCATCCACGCGGGCGCCCGCGCGGGCAGTACCGGGGGCGCCACCGGCCACCCGCGCGGCATGGTCGACCTGAACTTCCTCGCCCACGCCAAGTACTGCGAAGGGCGGCTGGCCGAGGCCGCCGCCCTCTTCCACCGCATCGGCCCGCACGTCACCGCCGAGCCCTGGGGCTACCCCGACCGCGACCCGGCGCGCGCCTTCCGGGCCGCCCGCGACCTCGCCCTGCGCGCCACCTGATCCCGCCGCCGTCCCCGGAAAGGACCGTTCCGCCATGCCCACCGGCAGTACGCACGAGATCAGCACCTTCAAGGGACAGGACCGCGCCCTGCGCGCCGGCCGCATCGGTACCCCCGGCCTCCTGCTGTCCGTACTGGCCGCCAGCGCCCCGCTGATGGCCGTGGCCGGCGTCATGGTGACCACGTACCAGGTCATGGGCATCGTCGGACAGCCGCTGCTGTTCGTCATCCTCGGCGTGGTGATGGCGCTGTTCAGCGTCGGATACGCCGAGATGAGCCGGCACGTGCACAACGCCGGTGCCTTCTACGCGTACATCGCCAGGGGCCTGGGCGGCACCGCGGGCACCGGCGCGTCCTTCGTGGCGCTGGCCGCCTACAGCGCCCTCCAGGTCGGCATCTACGGCATCTTCGGCTTCGAGTTCGCCGCCCTGCTCGGCGCGTTCTTCGGCGTCACCGTCGTGTGGTGGGTCCCCGCTGTCCTGGCCGTCCTGCTCGTCGGCGCCCTCGGCGCCCTGAAGATCGACCTCAACGCGAAGGTGCTGGGCGTCCTGCTTCTCATAGAGGTCGCCCTCATTGTGGTCTTCGACCTCGCGTTCGCCGCGCAGCCCGGGCCGCAGGGCCTCTCGCTGCACGCCTTCGACCCCGCGACCCTCGGGGGCGCGGGCCTCGGTACGGCCCTGTGCTTCGCCGTCGCCGGCTTCCTCGGCTTCGAACAGGCCCCGGTGTACGCGGAGGAGACCAGCCGGCCGGGCACCGTCGTGGCCCGCGTGATGTTCCTCGCCGTCGGCTTCTCCGCGGTCTTCTTCGCCCTCAGCTCCTGGCTGATCGGCGTGGCCACCGGCCCCGACCACGTCGTGGCCACCGCGGGCAAGGAGGGCCCCGGCCTGATCTTCGCGCTCGCCGAGCCCCGCCTCGGGGGTCTCTTCACCGACGTCCTGCACGTCTTCTTCGTGACCGGGATCTTCGCCTCGATGCTCAGCTTCCACAACGTCGTGGCCCGCTACGCCTTCGCCATGGGGCGCGAGGGTCTGCTGCCCGCCGCCCTCGGCCGCACTTCGAAGGCCAGCGGCGCACCGGCCCTCGGGTCGTTCCTGCAGACCGTGGTCTCGCTGCTCGTCGTCGTGGCGTTCGCCGTCACCGACCGCGCGCCCACGGGCGACCCCACCACCCCGGTACTGAAGCTCTTCACCTGGGGCGGCAACATCGGCGCCCTCGGGGTCATCGCCCTGATGGCCACCGCGTGCGCCGCGGTCATCGCCTTCTTCGTACGCCGCGGCGCCGGCCGCGCCCAGGCCGGGCGGCTCACCGCCGCCGCCGTCGCCGGGCTCGCACTGCTGGTCGTCCTGGTCTACGCGGTCAAGGACTTCGGCGTCCTGGTCGGCGCCGGTGCGGGCTCGACGCTGAGCCTGCTGCTGCCGGCCCTCATCGGCCTCGCGGCGGTCGTGGGACTCGTGTACGGGCGCGTGCTGCGCACCACCCGCCCCGAGGTGCATGCCCGGATCGGCCTGGGCAATCAGGCGTTCCAGCTGGAGAAGGCGGCCGCCGACGGGGCGCCGGGCACGGAGCCGGGGCCCGGCGTCCTCAGCCCTCCAGGGACGCGCTGACGCGCCGGGAGACCTTGATCGCGTAGAGGTCCAGGATGCCGGGCGGCTCGGCGAGGCCGGGGCCGCCCGCCCGTATCCACGCGGCGATGTCCGCCAGCGCGTCGTCGTCGTTGACCAGCCCCAGCCATACGGGGCGGCCGCCCGCCGCACGCCCCTCGGGGGACGGCTGGACCACGACCACGTTCGCCTGGTCGCAGACGTCCAGGCACTCCGAAGCGCGCACCGTGGCCGCGCCGTCCAGCGCGGCGCGCAGCCGCGGGATCTGGCCCGCGTGGTCGACGCCGGGAATCTTGCCCGCGTCACCGCAGCAGCAGCCGCGGCACACCGTGACACGGCAGGAGGCGGCCTGGGCGGCGGGGCGGCGGGAACGCTTATTGATCACCCGCCCATCGTACGGGGCGCCGGTGCCGCTCCGGAGGGCCCACGGGTGTGGTCCTCAACTCGCGGTGACGGAGGGGACTTTGGGGTAGGACCGCTGGCATGACTGATACTGATACGCACATCGGCTCCGGCGCGCTGCCCTCTGGTGCGGCGACGCACATACCCGGTCCCAAGGGGCTGCCGCTCCTCGGGTCGATGTTCGAACTGCAGCAGGACTCCCTGGGAGCGTTCCTGCGGGCCCGCCGCGACCACGGTGACGTGGTGCGGGTGTCGGCGGGGCCGCCCGGCCTGCGGACGGTCCTGCACGGCGTCTTCTCCGCCGAGGGCGTGCAGCAGGTGCTCGCCACGGAGTCCGCGAACTTCCGCAAGGACAACCCGTTCTACGAAGAGGTCCGGGCCGCCTTCGGCAATGGCCTGCTGACCAGCCAGGACGCCGACTATCTGCGGCAGCGGCGGCTGGTGCAGCCGCTCTTCACCAAGCGCAGGGTGGACGGGTACGCCGATGCGATCGCCCAGGAGGCCGACGCGGTCGTTGAACGATGGGGCGAGCGGACGACCGTCGACCTCGTCGGCGAGATGAGCCGGCTCGCGCTGCGCACGGTCGCGCGCATCCTCTTCGGAGCCGACGTGGAGGCCGCCGTGGAGGTCATCCACCGCTCCTTCCCCGTGATCAACTCCTACGCCCTGAGCCGCGCGTACGCCCCGGTGAACGTGCCCCGCGAGTGGCCGACCCCCGGGAACCGCCGTGCCATGGCCGCGATCGCGGAGGTCTACGCGGTCTGCGACCGGATCATCGCCGAGCGCCGCGCGGCCCCCGAGGGCCCGGTCGGCGACGACCTGCTCACCCTTCTCGCGCAGGCCGGCAGCGAGGAGGACGGCAGCCTGGACGCGACCGAGATCCGCGACCAGGTACTGGTCTTCCTCCTCGCGGGGCACGAGACAACCGCGACCTCCATGGCCTTCACGCTGCACCTGCTGTCGCGCCACCCGGAGGAGCAGACACGCGCCCGGCAGGAGGTCGACGAGGTACTGGGCGACCGCGCGCCCACCGCCGCGGACCTGGAGCGGCTGCCGTATCTGACGCAGGTGCTCAAGGAGGGCATGCGGCTCTACCCGGCCGCTCCGGTGGTCGGCCGCCGGGCCGTCGCGGACACGGAGATCGGCGGCTACCGCATCCGGGCCGGCTCGGACGTCGTGGTCGCCCCCTGGGTGACGCACCGCAACCCGGACCTGTGGGAGGACCCGGAGCGCTTCGATCCCGAGCGGTTCACGCCGGAGCGGGTGGCCGCGCGGCACCGGTACGCGTGGTTCCCGTTCGGCGGCGGGCCGCGGGCCTGCATCGGCCAGCACTTCTCGATGCTGGAGTCGGTACTGGCGCTGGCGACGCTGCTGCGCGGGTACGAGCTGGAGGCGGCGGACGACGCCGAGGTGCCCGTCGCCGCGGGCATCACCCTGCAGGCCAAGGGCCCGGCGCGGGTCCGGCTGCGGGCGCGCCGAGAGCCCTCCGCATAAACGCAACGAAAATAGTGTTTGCGTTTTCGTTGCGACCGGCGTAGCGTCTTTCCCGGCCCCATTGCCGTCGATTGGAGAAGGCCGTTGCTCGTCTGAGGTCTTGAGACACCGCGCTGGTCCAGCGCATCGTGACCCGACCTCGGCGTGCCATCGTGCCCACGACGGCCGTCCGGCCGCCCGCGTACACCTCCGTGTACGCGGGATGCGTACGGCAGTTCCGTACGCATCCCCGGCGGCCGGCACCTTCACGGTCCCCCGCACCAGCGGTGTCTCCCTGTGCTGCTCCAACAGCCCACCCCCTTGCTTCCAGGAGACCCGTATGTCCATGTCCTCACACACCGGCCCCGCCACCTCCGTCGTCTGCACCGGCCTGACCTTCGCCTGGCCCGACGGCACGACCGTCCTGGACGACTTCCAGCTCACCATCGGCCCCGGCCGCACGGGCCTCATCGGCCTCAACGGCGCAGGAAAATCCACCCTGTTGAAGCTCATCGCCGGCGAGCTGACGCCGGCCGCCGGCAGCGTCAGGGCCACCGGCGACATCGGCTACCTCCCGCAGAACCTCACCCTGGACACCACCCTCCCGGTCGACGAAGTACTGGGCATCGCCCGCACCCGTGCGGCGCTGCACGCCATCGAGGGCGGCGACGCGAGCGAGGCCCACTTCACCGCCGTCGGCGACGACTGGGACGTCGAGGAGCGCGCCCGCGCCACCCTCGACCAGCTCGGCCTGCACGGCATCGAGCTGGACCGCACCCTGGGCGAGGTGTCCGGCGGCGAGTCCGTCCTGCTGCGGCTGGCCGCCCTGCTGCTGCGCCGCCCGGACGTGCTCCTCCTGGACGAGCCGACGAACAACCTCGACCGCCGGGCCCGCGCCCGGCTGCACGAAGCGGTCGAGCGCTGGTCCGGCGTGCTGGTCGTGGTCAGCCACGACCGGGAGCTGCTGGAGCTGGTCGACCAGATCGCCGACTTCCGGGCCGGCGAGGTCCACTGGTACGGCGGCAACTTCAGCGCGTACGAAGCGGCCCTCGCCGTCGAGCAGGAGGCGGCCGAGCGCATGGTGCGGGTCGCCGAGGCGGATGTGCAGCGCCAGCGCCGCGAACTGTCCGACGCCCACGTGAAGCTGGCCCGCCGGGTCCGCTACGGCAACAAGATGTCCGCCAACAAGCGCGAGCCGAAGATCATCATGAACGAGCGCAAGCGCCAGGCCCAGGTCTCGGCGGGCAAGCACCGCATCATGCACACCGAGAAGCTCAAGGAGGCCAAGGAACGGCTCAGCGAAGCGGCCGACGCGGTCCGCGACGACGACGCGATCCGCATCGACCTGCCGTACACCGCCGTGCCGCCGGGCCGCGGCGTGCTCACGCTCCAGGGCCTGACGACCCGCTGCGGCACCCGCGTCGACCTGGAGCTGCGCGGCCCCGAGCGGCTCGCCCTCACGGGACCCAACGGCTCCGGCAAGACGACGCTGCTCCGTACGGTCACCGGCGAGCTCGCCCCGGTGGCGGGCGAGGCGACGGTCCATGTACCGCACCGCTTCCTGCCCCAGCGCCTGGACGTGCTCGACGACCGGCTGACCGTCGCGGAGAACGTCGCCCGCTTCGCCCCGCAGGCCACCGACAACCGGGTACGGGCCCGGCTGGCCCGCTTCCTCTTCAAGGGCGCCCGCGCCGACCAGCCGGCCGCCACCCTCTCCGGCGGGGAGCGCTTCCGTGCGACCCTCGCCGCCCTCATGCTCGCCGAGCCCGCCCCGCAGCTCCTGCTCCTCGACGAGCCCACCAACAACCTCGACCTGGCGTCCGTGCGCCAGCTGGTCACCGCCCTCGACGCATACGAAGGAGCCCTGATCGTGGTGAGTCACGATGAACGATTCCTGGCGGAGGCGGGCATCACCCGCACGCTGGACCTGGGCAGCCCGCCCCAGGACCCCGCCGTGGAGCCGGACGCCCCGTAGCCGGACGCCTGGAGCCGGATGCCGGGGGGCAGCGGCCTCAGAAGTGGTGCAGCAGCTCCGTGAAGGCCGAGAGCCGCAGCACTCTCTCGTCCGCCGGGTCCAGCTCGCTGTGCTCCAGTACCCACGTGTTGTCGTTCGGGATGAACACCGCGTTCATCCCGGCGGCACGCGCGGGGAGGATGTCCGACTTGGGGGAGTTGCCGATCATCCAGGCCGACTCCGGCGTCAGCGCGTACTCCCGCGCCAGATTCCGGTAGGTGCCGACGTCCTTCTCCGCGACGATGTGCACCCCGCGGAAGTGGTGCGCCAGCGCGGAGTTGTCCACCTTCCGCCGCTGCTCCTCCGCGTCACCCTTGGTCAGCAGCAGCAACTCGTGCCGCCCCGCCAGCTCGGCGAGGGTGGCGGCGACCCCGGGGATCAGCTCCACAGTGCCGCCGTTGAACGACGCCGCCCAGGCCGCGATCCGCGCCAGCTCCGCCGCGGTGGCGTCCCGGCCGTGCAGCTGCATCAGACACTCGCCCAGGCTGCGCAGGAACACCTTGCTGCCGTAGCCGTGCACCTGAGCGTTGGCCGCCTCGACGGCGTCCAGGGCCGCGCGCACACCGTCCCGCCCGAGCCGCAGCCCGATCTCGGGGTCCGTCATCCAGTCCAGGAACTCCTCGATGACCCGCTCGAAGATGACGTTGTTCTCCCAGAGCGTGTCATCCGCGTCAAAGATCAGAACCTTCTCCGTGCCACCCAACGCCGTTCCTCCCGCACGCAAGCCGTTCGTCATCCGTCCGACCGCGCACAGTAGTGAGCCCACCCGGCGCAACGCACGGGGTTATCGGTGGGCCGGCCCACGCCGCCGCACACGGCGGAGGGCCGGCCGAGTATCAACTCGACCGGCCCTCACCGCACTGTGGTGTCCGAGGGGGGACTTGAACCCCCACGCCCGATAAAGGGCACTAGCACCTCAAGCTAGCGCGTCTGCCATTCCGCCACCCGGACAAGGTGTCTGTCGGGCGGGCCGCCTGGGCCGTTCCGACGTGGAAAACCATAGCAAACATTTGGGGGTGGTCGATCACGCGCTCGGCCGGGGCGCTCCGGGGCCCGCGCCGGCGCGGGGCTGTGACCAGCGTGTGTCGGGGGTATTGCGGCCTTGGGCGCGGGGCGGGGGAGAGGGAGGATGGCAGCAGACCCCGCCGCGGTGACCGCGCGTACCGGTGCGAGCCGCGGCCGTGAAGCATGAGGAGGCAGCGTGAGCGAATCGAAGCCCGCACCGGACACGACGAGGCCGGTACCGGCCGTCACCGGCGAGGACGAGGTCGTCGATCTGTGCCGCGATCTGATCCGGATGGACACGAGCAACTACGGCGATCACTCGGGCCCGGGGGAGCGCGTGGCCGCCGAGTACGTGGCGGAGAAGCTCGCCGAGGTCGGGCTGGAGCCGCAGATCTTCGAGTCGCACAAGGGGCGCGCCTCCACCGTGGCCCGTATCCAGGGCGAGGACCCCTCGCGGCCCGCGCTGCTGATCCACGGGCACACGGACGTCGTACCGGCCAATGCCGCGGACTGGACGCACGACCCGTTCTCCGGCGAGATCGTGGACGGGTGCGTGTGGGGCCGCGGCGCCGTCGACATGAAGGACATGGACGCGATGACGCTGGCGGTCGTCCGTGACCGGCTGCGTACGGGCCGTAAGCCCCCGCGCGACATCGTGCTGGCGTTCCTCGCGGACGAGGAGGCCGGCGGTGTGTACGGAGCGGGCCACCTCGTCCGGGAGCACCCGGAGCTGTTCGAGGGCGTCACGGAGGCGATCAGCGAGGTCGGCGGGTTCTCGTTCACCGTCAACGAGAATCTGCGGCTCTACCTCGTCGAGACGGCCCAGAAGGGCATGGACTGGATGAAGCTGACCGTGGACGGCACGGCCGGCCACGGTTCGATGATCCACAAGGACAACGCGATCACCGAGCTGTCCGAGGCGGTCGCGCGGCTGGGGCGGTACGAGTTCCCGGTGCGGGTCACCAAGACGCTGCGGCACTTCCTCGACGAGCTCTCGGACGCGCTGGGCACCGAGCTCGACCCGGAGAACATGGACGAGACGCTCGCCAAGCTCGGCGGCATCGCCAAGCTCATCGGCGCCTCGCTGCGGAACACCGCCAACCCGACGCAGCTGGGTGCCGGGTACAAGGTCAACGTCATCCCCGGGCAGGCCACCGCGCACGTCGACGGGCGCTTCCTGCCGGGGTACGAGGAGGAGTTCCACGCCGACCTGGACCGGATCCTCGGACCGCGGGTCAAGCGTGAGCCCATGCACGCGGACAAGGCGCTGGAGACCACCTTCGACGGCGCCCTCGTGGACGCCATGCAGACCGCGCTGCGGGCCGAGGACCCGATCGCGAAGGCCGTGCCGTACATGCTCTCCGCCGGCACGGACGCGAAGCACTTCGACAACCTCGGCATCCGCGGCTTCGGGTTCGCGCCGCTGAAGCTGCCGCCGGAGCTGGACTTCGCGGGCATGTTCCACGGCGTGGACGAGCGGGTGCCGGTGGATGCCCTCAAGTTCGGTACGCGGGTGCTCGACCGGTTCATCGAGCTGAGCTGAGGCTGCGTGGCGACCGGAGGCGAGGCCGCGTGGGCGGCCCAGTCGGCCCCGCGCCGTCGCCCCCGTGCGTCAACTCGGGTCAGTCTTTCGTGAGCACTTAACTGAAAAGAGTGAATGAAACCATAGGCTCGTAGCTTCAATACATCTTCCTCGTTACATGGAGTGCGACCCGAAGTTTGCGGTCGCATTGCCTACAAGGAGGAACAATGATCAAGAAGGTCGTCGCTGCTGCGGCTGCTGCTGGTGGTCTGGTGCTCGCGGGTGCGGGTCTGGCCGTCGCCGACTCGGGTGCGCAGGGTGCTGCCCTCAATTCGCCCGGTGTCCTTTCCGGCAACACCGTTCAGGTGCCGGTCCACGTTCCGGTGAACGCCTGCGGCAACACGGTCTCCGTGATCGGGCTGCTGAACCCCGCCTTCGGCAACACCTGCGTCAACGACTGACGTTGAGCATCACCCCGATGAGGGCGTGATCCCGCTCGGCCCCGCAGCGCCTGCCATGCGCTCCGGGGCCGACGGGCTTTCGACGGACGGGCACCCACGACCGTCCGTCCCGGCGGACGGGGACCCACGCTTCGTCCGCCCTTCGAAAAGCAAAAAGGGGAAGGGACGACCTATGCGTAAGGTCGCGAGAAAAAGCCTGATCACCGTGGTGGCCGCGAGTGGAGCGCTCGCCGTTTCCGGCGGTTACGCGCACGCGGATTCGGGCACGAGCGGTGCGGCCGCTCATTCACCGGGGGTGCTGTCGGGAAATACGGTTCAGGTCCCGGTCCATGTCCCGGTCAATGCATGCGGGAACACCGTAAATGTCGTCGGCCTGCTCAATCCGGCCTCGGGGAACAGCTGTGGGAACGGCTCCGGCGGAGGGCACGGTTCCGGCCCGAGCGCCGGGGTGAAGGGCGGTACCCACGACTCCCCGGGCGTCGGCTCGGGGAACAGCGTGCAGGTGTCCGTGGACATTCCGATCAACGCCTGTGGGAACAGCGCGAACGTGGTGGGAGCGCTCAACCCCGCCACGGGCGCCGAATGCGGCGACGCGCCGTCCCGCCCCGGCGAGCCGGAGTCCCCGGGCGGGCCGGAGTCGCCGAGCCCGTCCCAGCCGCCGGGCGACGGCACGACGCCCCCTTCGCACGAGCCGGGTGGGTCGGGCGGTCCGGGGTCGACGCAGCCGGGCGGCGACGAGGGCTCGGGCCTGCACCCGCAGA
>NZ_NHSG01000467.1:0-10337 GCF_020024005.1 Streptomyces purpurogeneiscleroticus | reverse complement strand
GTACCCACCCCCGCTACCGAACCGAAAGCTTTTCCATGACTGCCGACGCCACCCGAGTCCTCGTCCTGAACTCCGGATCCTCCTCGCTGAAGTACCAGCTGCTGGACATGAACGGGGGCACCCGGCTGGCGGTGGGGCTGGTCGAGCGGATCGGCGAGCCGGCCTCGCGGCTGGTGCACACGCCGCTGGCCACCGGCGGTGAGAAGCGCGAGCGCGAGGAGCGGATGGCCGACCACGACGCGGCGCTGAAGGCGGTCGCGGACGAGCTGTCGGCGGACGGGCTGGGGCTGGACTCCCCCGAGCTGGCCGCGATCGGCCACCGGGTGGTGCACGGCGGGCTGAAGCTGACCGAGCCGACCGTCATCGACGACGCGGTGCTGAAGGAGATCGAGCGGCTGGTGCCGGTGGCGCCGCTGCACAACCCCGCGAACATCACGGGCATTCGGACCGCCCAGCGGCTCCGCCCGGACCTGCCGCAGGTCGCGGTCTTCGACACCGCCTTCCACTCGACGATGCCGGAGTACGCGGCCCGGTACGCGATCGACGTGGAGACCGCGGACGCGCACCGCGTACGCCGGTACGGCTTCCACGGCACCTCGCACGCGTACGTCTCCCGCGAGACCGCCAAGCTGCTCGGCAAGCAGCCGGAGGACGTCAACGTCATCGTGCTGCACCTGGGCAACGGCGCCTCGGCCTCGGCGGTGGCGGGCGGCCGCTGCGTGGACACCTCGATGGGGCTGACCCCGCTGGAGGGCCTGGTCATGGGCACCCGCTCGGGCGACATCGACCCGGCGGTGATCTTCCATCTGGAGCGCAACGCGGGGATGTCCAGCGACGAGATCGACGCCCTGCTCAACAAGAAGAGCGGCCTGATCGGGCTGTGCGGCGACAACGACATGCGGGAGATCCGGCGGCGGATCGACGAGGGCGACAAGCGGGCGGCGCTCGCGTTCGACATCTACATACACCGGCTGCGCAAGTACATCGGTGCCTACACCGCGGTGCTGGGCCGGGTCGACGCGGTGGCGTTCACCGCGGGCGTCGGCGAGAACGCGGCGCCGGTGCGGGAGGCCGCGGTGCGGGGTCTGGAGGAGATGGGGCTCGCGGTGGACGCGCGGCTGAACGCCGAGCGGTCCGACGAGGCCCGGATCATTTCCCCCGAATACGCCCGCGTGGCGGTCGCCGTGGTGCCGACCGACGAGGAGCTGGAGATCGCCAACCAGACATACGCACTGGTCAGCGCCTAGTTTTCGGCGCTTCCGCCAGGTGGAATATTCCGCTCTGAAACAAACCGATAGGATTCAGCCCATGCGCCGTTCGAAAATCGTCTGCACCCTGGGCCCCGCCGTTGACTCCTTCGATCAGCTCAAGACGCTGATCGAGGCCGGTATGAACGTGGCCCGTTTCAACATGAGCCATGGCACCCACGAGGAGCACGAGGAGCGGTACCACCGGCTCCGCAAGGCCGCCGAGGAGACCGGCCGCGCCGTCGGCGTGCTCGCCGACCTCCAGGGCCCCAAGATCCGCCTGGAGACCTTCGCCGACGGTCCGGTGGAGCTGGTGCGCGGTGACGAGTTCGTCATCACCACCGAGGACGTGCCCGGTGACAAGACCATCTGCGGCACCACCTACAAGGGTCTGCCCGGCGACGTCTCCAAGGGCGACCCGGTACTGATCAACGACGGCAACGTCGCCCTCCAGGTGATCGAGGTCGACGGCCCGCGTGTGCGCTGCATCGTCATCGAGGGCGGCGTCATCTCCGACCACAAGGGCATCAACCTGCCCGGCGCCGCGGTGAACGTGCCGGCGCTGTCCGAGAAGGACATCGAGGACCTGAAGTTCGCCCTGAACATGGGCTGCGACCTGGTCGCGCTGTCCTTCGTGCGGGACGCCAAGGACGTCCAGGACGTGCACCGCGTCATGGACGAGGTCGGCCGCCGGGTGCCGGTCATCGCCAAGGTCGAGAAGCCGCAGGCCGTCGCCAACATGGAAGAGGTCGTCGCGTCCTTCGACGGCGTCATGGTGGCCCGTGGTGACCTGGCGGTGGAGTACCCGCTGGAGAAGGTCCCGATGGTGCAGAAGCGCCTGGTGGAGATGTGCCGGCGGAACGCCAAGCCGGTGATCGTGGCGACCCAGATGATGGAGTCGATGATCACCAACTCCCGCCCGACCCGCGCCGAGGCGTCCGACGTCGCCAACGCGATCCTGGACGGCGCGGACGCGGTCATGCTCTCCGCGGAGTCCTCGGTCGGCCAGTACCCGATCCAGACCGTCAAGACGATGTCGAAGATCGTCGAGGCGGCCGAGGAGGAGCTGCTGTCCAAGGGCCTGCAGCCGCTGGTCCCGGGCAAGAAGCCGCGTACGCAGGGCGGTGCCGTGGCCCGCGCGGCCGCCGAGATGGCCGACTTCCTGAACGGCAAGGCGCTGGTGGCCTTCACCAAGTCCGGTGACACCGCCCGCCGGCTGTCCCGCTATCGCGCGGCCCAGCCGATCCTGGCCTTCACCACCGACGAGTCCACCCGCAACCAGCTCTCGCTGAGCTGGGGCGTGGAGACCTTCGTCGTGCCGCACGTGGACAACACCGACGCGATGGTCGACCTGGTCGACGCCGAGCTGCTCAAGCTCA
This sequence comes from Streptomyces purpurogeneiscleroticus, assembly GCF_020024005.1. Lineage (NCBI taxonomy): Bacteria > Bacillati > Actinomycetota > Actinomycetes > Kitasatosporales > Streptomycetaceae > Streptomyces > Streptomyces purpurogeneiscleroticus. The sequence continues at coordinate 7,711 of NZ_NHSG01000467.1, read as the reverse complement.
AGCGCTACAACAAGGGCGACACGATGATCATCACCGCCGGTTCGCCCCCCGGCGTCCCCGGCACCACCAACATGGTCCGGGTGCACCACCTGGGCGGCTGACGCTCCGGTGCAACACAAGCGAAGGCCCCGCTCCTCCGAGGAGGAGCGGGGCCTTCGTGGTGCGGCTCCCGGAAGGGTTCCGGTGGACCGGGCGGACCGTCGGCGGTACCTCAGGTCATGTACTGCTGCAGGCCCGGTACGTGCAGGTTGCCGCCGAACTGGCCCGCCTGGTCGATCTTCACCTTGGTGAAGTAGGCGAACGGGGTGTTGAGGGGCGGCGGGTGCTCCGGGTCGAAGGTGACCGGGATCAGGCCGAAGAGGTTGCCCTGCAGCTTCTCGGTGTACATCGTCACCTTGCCGCCGCGGATCGTGGACGTGGAGCCCTTGCGCGCCTGGACGTGGTACTTCTTCCCGGACGTCGGGTCGTCGACGATCTGGTGCAGGTCGCCGATGTCCACGCTGTCGGCGGTGAACTTCAGGGCCTGCTTGGTGCTGCCGTTCTGGGTGGTGACGTTGACGACGCCCTCGTAGTTCAGGCCGCGCAGGGTGAGCGCGGAGGACTCCAGGTGCCAGGGGTCGTCGGGCAGGGTGACGGGGGTCTGCTCGTCCTTGCCCTTCTGCTTGTTCTCAACGACGCAGGGGTAACCCTTCTTGCCGTTGGCGTCCGTGCCGTCCAGGCCGCCGCCGGGCAGGGCGTTGTCGACCGTGCCGACGGCACCGTGGACGGTGTCGTTGACGGCCTTCGAGCCGCCCGAGAGCGACTCGCCCGCCTTGCCGACGCCGTCCTTGACGCCGTCGACGGTGTCCTCCACCGGCTTGGTGACCTTGCCGGTGGCGGAGTCGTCCGTGCCCGCGGTGTCGTCCTTGGACGCGGACTCGGTCGCGGACTCGGACTCCGACGGGGACGGGCTCGGCGAGGCGGTGGACTCCTCCTCGGACGAGTCGCCGCCGCCGAGCAGGCCGCCGAGCGCGTCACCGACGCCGCCCAGCAGGCCGCCGTCCTTCTCCTCCTCCTCGGGGGAGGCGGACGGCGAGGGCGTCGCGGAGTCCGACGGCTCGTCGGACGGCTCGGACGTCTTGTCCCCGTCCGTGCCGGAGGGCGAGGCGGAGGGCTTCGCGGACGGCTCGGTCTCCTTGCCGTCCTTCGCGTCGTCCTTCTTGTCCTTGTCCTCGGCCTTGTCCTTGGCGTCCTTGTCCTCCACCTTGTCCGGAGCGGTCACGCACGGACCGTCCCGGAAGGGGCTCTCCGGGGGCTTGGGCTTGGCCATGGCCAGCTGGGGCGTGAGCCCCATGCCCATGAGCACGGCGGAGGGCATGGCGGCAATGGCAATCGCCTTGCCGGCGGGCACGTGCAACCGCGTCAGCAGCGGCTTCCTCGGCGCCGCGTGCCGCCCGGATCTCGCCCCGGCGGCTGCGCCCTCGTCGTGCAGCTCATCACCCGGCACGGTGCCTCCCGTTCGTCCCGTTGGTCGGGCTCTTACCTGACAGGTCGTCCAGTACGCCGCGCGAACCGCCCGCTCCGGCCGCCGCGGGCCGACCGTCGCCGAACGGGTCGAACCCGCCGTCGGGGCCGTCGCCCGCACGCCCGGGCCCGCCGTCGGTGTCCTCGGTGGAGGACGTGGCCGGCGCCGGCTTGCCGGGGGCCCAGGAGACCGCCAGCGCACCGCCGATCAGTCCCAGCAGGAACCCGATCAGGAAGGCGCCGAAGTTGGAGACGACCAGGGACACCAGTGACAGCAGGATCGCCGCGACACCGGCGAAGACCCGCGAAGCGGGCTGGAACCACATGGTCAGACCGAGCACGACCAGCAGCACGCCGATGATCAGCGAGCCGGCGCCCGCCGTCGTCGCCATGCGGACGGTCAGGGAACCGATCGTGAGGTTCGCGTAAGGGATGTACATGATCGGGAAGCCGGCGAGCAGGGTCAGCAACCCGGCCCAGTACGGGCGTTGTCCCCGCCAAACCCGGAACGAACGGCGCTGCCGGCCGATTGTCTCGCTCAGCCGTGGTCGCGTGTCGGCGCTCATCTCGTACAGCTCCTCGGGACTGGCAATTCGGTGGTACGTGAGCTGATAGTGCTCGGTGCTTGTCGGCGCCCGGCGCACGGGCACAGGGAGCGGCCCCAAAGGGCCTGGCGTTCGGTCCCCCGTGCCCGCACGCTCAGTGCGTCAGTAGCACTCGTTCTTGCCCGCGGAGACCTTCATCTTCAGGCCGCTGAGCTTGAACGTGCCGGCGGTGGTCGCCCACGCCGTCTGCTTGACTCCGGTCAGGACGGCCGTGTCGGCCTCCTGGGCGAACGAACCGGGGTCGGTCTTGTCGCCCTTCTTGATGCCGGGGCCCTTGGACGTCGAACCCGCCGCAACACCGATGTTGATGTTGTTGAAGGTCGCGTCCGCTTCCAGCTGGTCCAGGTCGATGTAGAGGTTCTTCGCCTCGACCGGCGTGTCACCGCCACCCGCCTGGAGCTTCATCGACACGTCACCGAAGACCGGGACGGGCACGACGACCGACTGGCACAGGTTCTTGATCTTGGCGCTGGAGAACGCCGAGACCGCCACCGGGATCTGCTTGCCGCCCTTCTGGGCGTCAACGGCTCCGTACTGGACGAAGCCGGTGCCGTCCAGGCGGTCGGTGGCCACCTTGAACTGCTGGCCGGACACGCTGAACGACGCGGCCAGCGCACCCTGCGAGAGGGCCACGCCGATCGCGGCCGTCGCAGCGACGCTCGGCACCATGACGACGGCGAACCGCTTCCATCTGGTCCCGCCACGAGCCAGGGACTCCATGACTTTCCTCCTTCTCGGACGTACATCTCCGGCACCGGCCGCTCGGGTCATGGAGACGGCCGCACCTGGGATGGGAGAAGTGCTACGTCCTCGGGAAGGAGAGCGCCCGTTTCGGAGTTCGTACCTTCCGAATCACCGGCGATCACCCCCGAGCGACAACCACTGGCCACGCTCTCGCGCAACCTCTCTGGACAGGCTCCGCCGGAATGGCGAAGACCCCCCTGTCCCGACCGGCGCCACTGCCGCCGGCCACTCGGTGGGGACCCGTCCCCCGCGGCTTCCGATTGGGTACCGGACTGCGGAGTAACGGACCGAGCTTGGCTGATCGTGGTCCATTCGGAGCCGCTGCACAAGGGGCTCGTTACCTACGAGTAACAGTCAGCTGACCGCCTCTGTACCGAGGGGAGCCGCCCCGGTACGCAGGGTCGCCTTTAACGCGGAAGAAACATCCGGAAATTACGCCCAAAACGCCTGAACTCCTACCAGCGCTCTTACTCCAAGTAACAGCGGCCACGATTACCAAGATTTGGTAAAACGTGGCCGCCGTTCCGTTTGAGGAGGGAGAAGTTGGCGAGCCGTCAGAACAGGACGCGGGCCAGAGCGGTACGCGCGCTCACGACGCGCGGGTCGTCGCTGCCGATGACCTCGAAGAGCTCCAGCAGCCGCACCCGGGCCGCCTCGCGGTCGTCGCCCGCCGTGCGCTTCACGACGTCGACCAGCCGCCCGAAGGCGTCCTCCACGTGCCCGCCGACCAGGTCGAGATCGGCCGCACGGATCTGTGCCTGCACGTCGGCCGGGCCCTCGGCCGCCTCCTTGCGCACCGCCTGCGGGTCGAGGTCCTGCACGCGGTACAGCAGCTCGGCCTGCGCGAGGCCCAGCTTCGCCTCGGGGTTGGCCGGGTCGTCGGAGAGCACGTTCTTGTACGCCTGGATGGCGCCGCCGAGGTCGCCGGAGTCCAGCGCCTGGGTCGCGGCCTCCAGCAGCGCGTCGTACGGACCGGCCGGGACGGGCGCCTCGGCGGGCTCCTCGTCGCCCTGCGCCGCCGGGTCGACCGGCGCGCCGACGATGCCGAACTGCTGCTCGGCGGCCTGCACCAGCTGGTCCAGCACCTGCCGGATCTGCGCCTCCGGGGCCGCACCCTGGAACAGCGGGATCGGCTGGCCCGCGACGACGGCGAACACCGCCGGGATGCCCTGCACACCGAACTGCTGGAAAAGGGCCTGATTACTGTCTACGTCGATCTTGGCGAGCACGAACTTGCCGGCGTACTCCGCCGCCAGGCGCTCCAGCAGCGGGCCCAGCTGCTTGCACGGCTCGCACCACTCGGCCCAGAAGTCGATGACGACCGGGACCTCGGTGGAGCGCTGCAGGATCTCCTGCTGGAACCCCGCCTCGTCGACGTCGACCACGAGCCGGCCGCCGGCCGCCGGGGCCTGGCCGGTACGCGCCGCTTCGGCGCGCGCCTGTTCCGCTTTCTGCTTCGCTTCCCCGGCCGCCTTCACCGCGGCGAGGTCGACCACTCCACTCATGGACATATTGCGTGGCTGCATGGTCCCATCCTCCCCCCTGAGCGGGCCGTTCCGGAAAGCGGTGCGGAAAATCCAGGGCCCCCATGGCCCTGGACCCCGCAAGGTGAGCTCCGTACCCTGCCGCGCATCCCGCCGGATTGCCTGAGGCGGGCCGGGACGGAGCTCTGTGGTGGTCCCGAGGAGGACCGGTCTGTGCTGGCCCCGAGGAGGGACCGGTCTGTGGTGGCCGGGGTCCCCACCCGCGGCCGGTGTGTGTGGCGTCGCTCTTTCGCTACGAGTCGTAGCGTAACTCTCCGGTCCCCCGCCGCCGCAAGCGTGCGGGGCCGCCGCGCTCGTGATCTCTCTCACCCGCCACGCGCGCCCCTCGCCTACCGGCCGGTATGGTCGGCCGCATGCAGTGCTCTCCCACCGGCCCCCGCAAGGGGCGCGCCCGCCTCACCGGCCGCACGGGACGCCCGCGCAGCGCCGCGGCCGACGCCGCGATCCTGGACGCCACCCGCGCCGCGCTCGTCGAACTGGGCTGGGGGAAGCTCACGATGGGCGACGTGGCCGCACGCGCCAAGGTCGCCAAGACCACGCTGTACCGCCGCTGGGCCGGTAAGAACGAACTGGTGCTGGACGCCGTCGCGGTCCTCTTCGACGAGCTGGAGCTCCCCGACCGGGGTTCCCTGAAGGACGACATCGAGGGCGTCGTGCTGCAGTTCGCCGCGCTGCTCGCCCGCCCGGAGACCAAGACCGCGCTGATGGCGGTGGTCGCCGAGTCCACCACGGACGACGCGCTGCGCGCCCGGATCCGCGAGGCCGTCGTGGAGCGGCAGAAGCGGCTGGTGGTGCAGGGCCGGCAGCGCGCCCAGCAACGCGGCGAACTGCCGCCGGACGGCGGCGGGCCCGAGGCCGCCGCGGCGGCGGCCCGCAGCGTGGACCTGATCTTCGATGTGATCGCGGGCGCGGTGGTGCACCGCGCCCTGGTCAGCGGCGAACCGGTCGACGCGGCCTGGGCGGCCCGCTTCACCACCCTCCTGCTCGCGGGGCTGCGCGGGCTGGAGAGCAGGGACTGAGCGCGGGCCTCACCGGCCCCCGGGGGCTCAGACCTGGTAGCGGTCGCCCGCGAACAGATGAAGGTGCCCGCCGACCCAGTCCGAGGTCCGCCGCAGCCCCACCTCCAGGGAAACCTTCGGCTCCCAGCCGGACAGCTCCCGGGCCCGCGCATTGTCCGACAGCAGCCGCTCCACCTCGCTGCCCGAGGGCCGCAGCCGCGCCGGGTCCACGACCACCTTCGCCGACCGGCCGGAGGCCGCGATCAGCTCCTCCGCGAGCTGCCCGATGGAGATCTCCCGCCCCGTACCGAGGTTGACGGCCTCCCCCACCGCCCGGTCGCACTCCGCGAGCACGAGGAACCCCTCGGCGGTGTCCGTGACATAGGTGAAGTCGCGGGTCGGCGTGAGGGAGCCGAGCCGGATCTCCCGGGCGCCGGAGTGCAGTTGGGCGAGGATCGTGGGGATCACGGCGCGGGCCGACTGCCGGGGCCCGTACGTATTGAACGGGCGGACCACCGTGACCGGCAGTCCGAAGGCGTGCCAGTGCGACAGCGCCATCATGTCGGCGCCGATTTTCGAGGCGGAGTACGGGGACTGCGGCTGGAGCGGGTGGTTCTCGGCGATGGGGGCGGTGCGCGCGGTTCCGTACACCTCGCTGGTGGAGGTGTGGACGAGCCGCCGCACGCCGTGCAGCCGGGCGGCCTCGCACACGTTCTCCGTACCGACCACATTGGTCTGCACGTACGCGCCGGGCGAGTCGTAGCTGTACGGGATGCCGATCAGCGCGGCGAGGTGGAAGACCGTGTCGCAGCCGGCCACCGCGTCCCGCACCCGGCCCGCGTCGCGGATGTCACCCGCCAGCATCTCGACCGGGCTGTCCGGGCGGAGGTAGCGAGCCAGATGGCCCTTCTCGGCGTACGGCTTGTAGTGGACCAGGGCCCGGACCTGCGCGCCGCGCGCGACGAGCAGGTCGACGAGGGTGGAGCCGATGAACCCCTCGGCGCCGGTGACGAGGACCCGGCGGCCCTGCCAGGGGTTGTGCTGCGTGGTCATGCGTACTCCTTCGGAGAGAGCGGGTGCGGTGTGGGGGTGGCACGGCCGGCCAGCCGGAGGACCTTGGCCGCCAGCAGGTCGGCGGCGCGGGCGTGGGTGCCCGGGTCGGCCGCGGCGCCCATCGCCGCCAGCCGGGCCGGGTCGTCCAGGAGCGGGCCGACGACGGCGTCGAGCCGCTCGGCGGTGGTCCCGTCGTCCGGCAGCAGCAGCGCCGCGCCGGCGTCGGACAGCACCCGCGCGTTGTGCGTCTGGTGGTCGCCGGGCGCGTGCGGATACGGGACGAGGACCGCAGGCATCCCGGTCGTGGCCAGCTCCGCGACGGTCGCCGAGCCGGCCCGGCACACCACCAGGTCGGCGGCGGCGTAGGCGAGGTCCATCCGGTCCAGGTACGGGACCGCCTCCGCGACCGCCGCGCCGCCCCCGGCGACCAGCCGCTCGCGCGCCGCGGCCAGCGCGTCCGGGCCGGTCTTGATGAGCATCCGCAGGTCCGAGCGGTCGCGGTGCCGGGCGGCGAGCCCGATGGCGGCCTCGGTGAGCCGGGCCGCGCCCAGGCTGCCGCCGTTGACCAGCAGCAGCCGGGCGCCGTCCGGGACGCCCAGCGCCCGGCGGGCCGGGCCGCGCAGCGCCGCCCGGTCCAGTCCGGCGAGCGGCCCGGACAGCGGCATGCCGACCGTCTCGGCCCGCTCGCCGCCCGGCAGGTGCGCCCGGCTGCGGTCGAAGGCGAGCGCGATGTGCGGGGTGAGCCGCGCGGCGAAGGTGTTGGCCCGGCCCGGTACCGCGTTGGACTCGTGGATCAGGCTCGGCAGTCCCGCCAGCCGGGCGCCCACGATCACCGGCGCGCTGGGGTAGCCGCCCATGCCGACCGCGACCTGCGCACCTTGCGCGCGCAGGATCGCCCGGCACTGCACGCCGGACTTCAGCAGCGCGGCGGGCAGCAGATAGCGCCGGGCGCCCAGCGCCGGATCGAAGGGGATCATGTCGACGGTGTGCAGGCGGTACCCGGCCTTCGGGATCAGCCGCGTCTCCAGCCCGCGTTCGGTGCCGACGAAGGAGATCACCGCGTCGGGGTCGGCGCGGCGCAGCGCGTCGGCGAGGGCGAGCCCCGGATAGATGTGGCCGCCGGTGCCCCCGGCACCGATGACGACGGAGAGTGGTGTGCGCATGGCCGCCACGCTCGTCGCGCGCCCTAAGAAGGTTCTAAGAGCGCTGTTTGGCAGCCTTGGGGCCATGCCACCGACCGGATCACCGCCACTGCCGCCCCCGG
>NZ_NHSG01000466.1:0-10388 GCF_020024005.1 Streptomyces purpurogeneiscleroticus | reverse complement strand
TACGGCATACGCACCACGCTCGTCAGCAAGTACGGCTGGACCGCCAACACCCCCCGCGCCCACATCACCAACCAGCGCACCCTGGAAGTCCTGCGTGACCTCGGCATCGAGGACCAGGCGCTGGCCGTCGGCACCCCGCAGCACCTGATGGGCGACACCGTGCTGTGCACCGCCCTCACCGGCGAGGAGATCGGCCGCATCCGTACCTGGGGCACGGGGGACGACCGGCTCACCGAGTACACCGCCGCCAGCCCCTGTCCGATGACCGACCTGCCGCAGACGTACCTCGAACCGATCCTGGTGAGCAATGCCGCCGCGCGCGGTGCCAAGGTCCGCTTCGACACCGAGTTCGTCCGCCTGGAGCAGGACGAGGACGGTGTCACTGCCCACCTTCGCGACCGGTTGCGCGGCGATGACTTCACCCTCCGCGCCCGTTACCTGATCGGCGCGGACGGCGCCCGCAGCCGCGTCGCCGAGCAGGCGGGGCTGCCGATCGCCGGGCAGGAGGGCAAGGCCGGCAGCATGAATATCGTCTTCCGGGCCGACCTGAGCGCGCACGTCGCCCACCGCCCCAGCGTCCTGTACTGGGTCATGCGCCCCGGCGCCGAGACCGGCGGCATCGGCATGGGCCTGGTCCGGATGGTCCGCCCCTGGAACGAATGGCTGCTGACCTGGGGTTACGACATCGACGAGGCGCCCCCGGAGATCGACGCGGCGGAGGCCCGCCGGATCGTCCACGACCTCGTCGGCGACGACTCCATAGACATCGAGGTCACCTCCACCTCCCTCTGGACCGTCAACCACACCTACGCCACCCGCTACTCCACCGGCCGGGTGTTCTGCGCCGGGGACGCCGTGCACCGCCACCCGCCGTCCAACGGCCTCGGCTCCAACACCTCGGTCCAGGACGCCCACAACCTCGCCTGGAAGCTGGCGATGGTGGTGCGCGGCGAGGCGGGCGAGGGTCTGCTCGACACCTACACCGCCGAACGCGCCCCCGTCGGAAAGCAGATCGTCGACCGCGCCAACCTCAGCCGTGACCAGTTCGGCCCGATCTTCCGGGCGCTGGGCGTCGGCGGCGGCGCCGATGACGAGGGCATCGCGAGTGCGCTGGCCGCCTGCCGGGCGGCCGACGCGGAAGGCGCGCGGCGGCGACGCGAACTGGATGCCGCGATCGAGCTGAAGAACTACGAGTTCAACGCGCACGGCGTGGAGCTGAACCAGCGGTACGCCTCCGCCGCCGTGCTCGACGACGGCAGCCCGGCCGAGGAGTGGCCGCGCGACCGGGAGCTGTACCACCAGCCGAGCACCCGCCCCGGCGCGAAGCTGCCGCACGCCTGGCTGACGGACGCGCACGGCCGCCGCGTCTCCACCCTCGACCTCGTCGGCAAGGGCAGGTTCACCCTGGTCACCGGCCTGTCCGGGGTGGCATGGGAGGCAGCGGCCGAAGCCTGCGCCGCGGACCTCGGCGTCCCGCTGACCACCGTACGCATCGGCTCGGACGCCGCCCGGGACGCGTACGGCGACTGGCAGCGCCGCCGCGGAACCGACGAGTCGGGCTGCCTGCTGGTCCGCCCGGACGGATATATCGCGTGGCGCCGGGCGTCCGCGCCCCGCACGGAGGACGAGGCGCGGACGGAGCTGGTCAAGGCGCTGGCAGCGGTGCTGCAGCGCTGAGGAACGCCGGGGGCGCCGGCGGCCGGTCCGGCCGCCGGCGCCGAGCGGTCAAGGGATGTAGCGGGTGCGGTCCGTGCACAGCGACCAGATGACGAAGATGCCGAGCGCGATGCCGACCGTGGCCCAGACGGGCTGGTACGGCAGCCACATGAAGTGCGCGATGACATAGAGGCCGGCAACCACGATGCCGAGGGTGCGGGCCCAGCCCGCGCCCTTCAGCAGGCCGAGACCGGTGACGGCCACGATGACGCCGAGGATCAGGTGGATCCAGCCCCACGCGGTCGTGTCGAACTCGTAGACGTAGGTGCCCGTCAGCTCGTTGCTCAGCAGGTACACCTCGTTCTTGGCGATGCCGGCGATGCCCTCCAGGACTCCCAGGACGCCGGAGACCAGCATCAGGACTCCGGCCAAGAGCGTGCCGCTGGCCGCCCAGACGTTGTCCGGGCCGTGCGCGCGGGGCGGCTTGGGGCCCGCTGCGTGGGGTGCTGCCTGCGACATGGTGGCTCCCCTCGTGACATACGTGTGCGAATGCCGTCGGTTCAGCGTCGTCCCGCCGGGCCCCGGTGTCCACCACATACGTTGCCGACCGGACGAACCCGGTCCCGGACGTGCATGCCTGCTGGACGCCGGGACCGGGCTGCCTCAGACCCGTTCGCGATGGGCGCGCAGCGCCCGGGCGGCCAGATCCCGGTCCTCGCCGAGGACGAAGGCCGTGACACCGTCCGCACGCCACTCGGCGCGCCGCTCCGGAGTGGTGGCCATGGCACAGAAGGGCACGCCGTGCCGGCCACAGGCGGCACGCAGCGTGCGCACCGCCTCCTGGACGCGCGGGTGCCGCACCTGCCACGGCACACCGTACGACTGGGAGAGGTCGCCGGGGCCCGGCAGGACCAGGTCGACGCCGCCACCCGCGAGGATGTCGTCGATCGCGTCGACGCCCTCGGCGTCCTCGACGAGCGGTACGACCATGATCTCGGCGTTGGCCCGCTCGATGTACGCGCGCAGGTCGCTGCCGCCGTAGCCGGGCATGCGCCCGCCGTTGAGCGAGCGCATCCCCTCGGGTGCGTAGCGCGCTGCCCGCACCGCGGCGTCCACATCGGCCCGGCCGCGCACATGCGGTACCACGATGCCCATGGCCCCGGCGTCCAGCGCGCGCAGCACGGCCCCCGGGTCCGCCTCGGGCACCCGCACGAACGGCGTGACGCCGCTGGTCTCCGCGGCCCTGATCAGGTGCTCCAGCTGCCGCGGATCGACGAGCGTGTGCTCGGTGTCGAGGACGACGAAGTCGTAGCCCGCGCAGCCGATCATCTCGACCACCGCGGGGTCGGGGAGCACGTTGAACAGGCCGTGCACCTCCTCGCCCGCCGCGAGCTTCCGCTTCACCTCGTTGGTGCGCAGCACGTCAGGAGCCCTCCCCGGCCCCGCCCAGGAAGTGGAAGCCCGGCCGCGGGTGCATCAGGAAATCGTGGTGCGAGATGTTCCAGGCGTAGGCGCCGCACAGGCTGAAGGCCACCCGGTCGCCGGCGCGCAGGCCCGGGGCCGGGACGTCGCGGGCGAGCAGGTCCTTCGGGGTGCAGAGCTGGCCGGTGAGGGTGACCTTGTCGCCCTGTGCGGCCGAGCGCGGCCACGGGTGCGGCCACGGCGCGTCGGTGGGCAGGACCGTGCAGGGCTGGTCGTGGCCCTTGGTCGCCGGGGTGCGGAGGTGGTGGGTGCCGCCGCGGACCACGGCGAACTCCTCGCCGTGGCTGTGCTTCACGTCCAGTACCTCGGTGGCGTACCAGCCGCAGTACGCGGTGAGCGCGCGGCCGGGCTCGATGCGCAGCGTCAGGCCGGGGTGCGCGTCGGCGAGCCGGCCGAGCCCCGCGCCGTACGCCGCCCAGTCGAAGCGGCGCTCCGGCTCGGCGTAGTCGACGGCCATCCCGCCGCCGACCACGACCTCGTGCAGCGTCACGCCGTGCCGGGCCGCCAGCTCCACCGACCAGGTGACGATCGAGGACGCCACCGCGAGCTGTTCGGCGGCCTCCAGGCCGCTCGCCAAGTGGGCGTGCACGCCGCGCAGTTCGAGCTGCGGGTAACTGCCGTCGGTGAGGAGTCCGACGACCTCGTCGGCCTGGTCGGGGTCCAGGCCGAAGGGGGTCGGCCGGCCGCCCATGGCGAGCGACACGCTGTCCAGCGAGCCGTCGCCGACGGGGAGGTTGAAGCGCGGGAGGACGGCGATCCGACGGTCCCCGGCGTGCCGGGCCGCCAGGTCGGCGAGCATGTGGAGCTCGTACACGCTCTCCACGTGGAACCGCTCGACGCCCAGTTCAAGAGCGTGGACGATCTCGGCGGGCGTCTTGCCGGGGCCGCCGAAGGCCAGCGGGCGGCCGGGTACGGCCTTGTTGACGTGCGCCAGCTCGCCGCCGGAGGAGACCTCGTAACCGTCCACGTGCGGGCGCAGCGCGGCGAGGATCTCCGGCTCCGGGTTGGCCTTGGCCGCGTAGTACAGCTCGACGCGCTCGGGAAGGGCGGCCCGGACCCCGGCGACATGCTCCTGAAGTGCCGTCAGGTCATAGATGTACGCGGGGAGTTCCTCGGGGCGGAGGGCATGGACGCGGTCCTGGACCGCGGGAGTGGGGTGGGTCATCGGGCGCTCCAGGCGGTGGCGGAGAGCACGTCCTCGGCGAGCGGCGAGGGCAGCCGGACGTAGCCGGCCTCGCGGTCGGCCTTGCGCTCCCAGCGGGTGAGCAGATTGGACTTGGCGGGCAGCGGCACGCCGGCGAGCAGCGCGGCCAGCCGCGGCGGGCAGCCGTGCCGGTCGGCGTGGCGCTGGAGGGTGCGGCGCACCTCGGCCCACAGCTCGCTCTCGTTGTCCGGGTGCAGGTCGGCGAGGGCGGCGAGCAGTTCGGAGATGTGGTTGACCAGCAGGCAGTACACGACGCGGTCCCAGCCGCGCTGAGCGTCGTACGTCAGCGGCGCGGCGACCTCGGGCGGCAGCGCGGCGAGCGTATCGGCGTGCTGCTCGGGGACGAGCTTGGTGCCCTCCAGGTCGCGCAGCAGCACCTGGGCGGGCATCCCGTCGCCGTCGACGCAGATCAGCACGTTCTGCAGATGCGGCTCGAAGACCAGCCCGTGGTCGAAGTAGGCGGACAGCACCGGCGGGACCAGCAGGTCGAGGTAGGCGGCCCACCACTTCAGCGCGGTCCCGGCGTCGGCGCCGGCCAGCAGCCGGGAGATGTGCGCGTCGCTCGACGGGTACTCGTCGGCGACGGCACCGGCCAGCAGCGGGGTGGTGCCGGGCAGCAGCCGCCGGGACAGCCCCTCGCGGACGATCACGCCGAAGCCTTCGAGGAGCGCGGTGTCCGGCTGCCCGTCGGGGCCGGGCAGCGCGACGCTGCGGTACGCGGGCTCGCGGAGCACCGCGCAGCCGGGGAAGCGGGCCGCGAGGTCGTCGAGCACGGGAGCCAGCAGCCGGGTGAGCGCGACGGCGCCGGTCAGCTCGTAACTGGAGTTCTTGCGGAGGCAGTTGGTGATCCGGACGTTCAGGCTGAACTTCAGGAAGGAGTCGGCCGAGTAGAGCGTGCGGACCGAAGCGGTCGCGGCGTGCGGGAACTCGGCGGTGCCCAGGACCCGGATGTCACCGCGGTCCAGGGCCTCCTGGAGCGCCGGCTGGTCGCGCAGCAGCTCGTACTGCCACGGGTGCGCGGGCAGCAGCCGGTACCCCTCCGGAACCTCGGCCTCGAAGGCGTCCAGCGGAGCGGTGGCGTCGGCCGCCACGCTCTCCTCGGCGAGCAGCTCCTCGCGGACGGCGAGCAGCAGCAGCGGGAAGGAGCCGCCGGTCTCGGGCGCGTACTCCTGCCAGGCGACCGGGTCGCCGGTGCGGGCCTTGGGGGTGGGGTGGAAGCGGTGGCCGAGGACGAGGGACTGCTCGGAGGCCACATAGGCGTCGTGCCAGTCCTCGGCCCCGGCGGTTCCGGGACGCTCAGGGGCCGCTGCGGGACGGCCGGCCAGCGCCGCGGCGGTGGCCTGGTGGCTGGCGGCGATCTGGGTCAGGAACTCGTCGTTGTCCACGCCGGTCCGCAGCGACAGCTCGGCGCGCACGTACTCGGCCAGCCGGCGCCAGCCGACCTCGGCCCAGCCGTCACCGTCCTGCTCGGACACCGGGCCGGTGAAGCGGTGCGCGCCGATCAGCGACGTGCGGCGCAGCGCGACGCGCAGCAGCACGCCGCGGCGCGGCAGCCGGAGGAGCAGGTGGCCGTGGTCCACGGCGGTCTGGTGCTCCGGGCCCGAGACCTCGCGGAGCAGGCAGTTGAGGAGGGTGTGCGCCACGGCGTCGTCGGCGGTGGGCAGCTCGGCGGGGGACGCCGTGGCCGGGGAAGCGGCCCGCGCGGGGCCGGAGGAATGCGTCAGCGGAGGCATCAAGAGCTCCTGCGAGTGTGGGAAAGACGACGGAAGAGAGCGGGGAGGGTGGTCGCCAGCACGGTGGCCACGGCGATGGCGGTGCCGATGAGCAGCGGCGCGGACGGCCCGAACAGGCCGTTGCCGAGCGCGGCTGCCAGGCCGGCGGCGACCGCGCCGGCCTTCGAGAAGAATTCGATGGAGCCGAACAGTCCACCGGGCGCACGGCCCTTGGCGCAGTCGGCCGCCAGCACGGACATGCAGACCAGGCCCAGCGTCAGGCCGGCACCCAGCAGCAGGCGCACGGCGATGAACGAGGGCAGCGACCCGGCGATGCCGTGCCCGGCCGAGCCCAGCGCGATGCAGGCGAAGCCGAGCGCGATGCCGAGCCGGGGCCGGGTGCGGAAGGCGGCGTGCACCGCCATCGCGCCGGCCAGGTAGCACATGTGCGGGAGCGCGAAGAGCACGCCGGACACCAGCGAGCCGGTCCCCGGTATGCGCTCCTTGATGAGCTCGATCAGGTACGGGAAGGAGATCACCGTCGAGAAGACGAAGGCGAACTCCAGGGCGAGCAGGGCCCGCAGGGCTCCGGTGCTGCCCCGCTCCGGCTGCGCGGTGGCCTTGGCCTCGGTGGCCGCCTCGGGCTTCGCCGCCGGGGCGGTACGCGTCCGGGGCGGCTCCGGCAGCGCCGCGAGCATGGCGGCGGCGGCCAGCGGCAGCACGGCCAGCAGTGCGTACTGCCGGTGCGGCGACAGCCAGGGCGAGAGCGAGCCGACCACGATCGGCGCGAAGACCAGCGCGGCCCGCGCGCTGCCCTGCATCAGCGTCAGCGCCTTGGACAGCGCGGGCCCCTCCAGCGCGGCACCCAGGTAGCCGTTGGACGCGGCGAACGTGCCGCCCAGGATGCCCTGCAGCACCAGCGCGGCGGTGAAGGTGGCGAGCGAGTCGGCCCAGCCCGCGAGCAGGAACGCCGCGGCCAGCCCCAACTGCGCGCGCAGCAGCAGCCGTTTGCGGCCGAACCGGTCGGCCAGCCGCCCCCACAGCGGGGCGCCGATCCCGCCGAAGATGGTGGGCACGATGTACAGCAGGCCGGCCCAGCGGGCGGCATGGTCGCCCAGGTCGGGCAGGATCTCGGTGAGGTACGGCGGCAGGCCGAGGGCCGCGAAGGAGGCCACGAAGTAGCAGCCGGCCACGGCGTGCACCTGGCGGCGGCCCAGGGCCGGTGCCTTGGGTGCTTCCGGTGCTTCCGGCGCGGCGGGAGCCTGGACCGCCTCGGGTGCGGTGGTGCTCATCGGACGCTCCCCGTCGGCAGCAGGTAGTTGGGGCCCGTGGTGTAGTGCTTGTTGATGTCGGCCGCGCCCGAGCGCTCCTTCGACAGCAGCGTCCCGGCGCTGACCATGGCCTTGACCGGCAGGTGCGGGGCGTCCAGCAGCTTCTCGCGGAGGACCGCGCCGGGCTCGCCGGGGCCGGTGCCCAGCCGCTCGACGGCCTCGGTGAGGCGGTCCCTGACCAGCTCCAGCAGCCGGTCCAGCGGCGCCCGGCCGTGCCGGGCCAGCCCGAAGGCGTACGAACCGGCGCACAGGTGGACGGTGATCGTGGCGAGCATGTCGGCCACCGGGCCGTCGGTCTCGCCGAAGATCCGCGGGTCGGCGAAGTCCGCCGGGTCGGGCGCGTCGGCGCCGAGCCGCTCCCGCAGCCGCACGGTGTTGATCCGCGGCGCGTCGTTGTCCTTGAACAGCAGCCGCGGCCGGGTGTCGCCCGCGTCGGTGCGGTCCAGCACCAGCGAGATGTTCTGCTGGTGGGACTCCAGGCCGATGCCGTACCCGAAGAGCGTGGTCTGCCAGTCGAACAGCAGGGTCAGGAACGCGTCGAGCAGTGCGAGCGGGTCGCCGCCGTAGAAGCGGTCGGCGAGGTGGTCGATGACCAGCCGCCCGCCGGGTGCCGGGGCGAGCAGTGCCGCCAGCGGGACGACGGCGCTGCCGTCCAGCCCGGCCGGGTAGCGGCGGCACAGTACGGCCAGCAGCTCGTGGTCCGCGTGCGCGTACACCGTCTCGTCGGCCTGGAGGATCGTTTCGCGGAACCGCGGTTCGCGGGCGATCACCGTCTCCAGCAGCCGCTGCCCCGCAGCTCCGTCGACGAGCGTGCGGGGCTTGATGGTGCGCCGGTTGCGCAGCCCCAGCGTCGCGGTGGCCAGCGGCAGCTTCAGGTGCACCTGCGGATCGGCGTCCAGCGCGACGGTACGCATCGACAGCGTCGGCACGGCCCCCAGCCAGGAGTGCTCGGAGAGCACCGCGTCCTCGGCCAGCCCGGTCTCGCGCAGCGCGGCGTCCAGCGGGGCGCCGAGCGACAGCGGGTGGACGGGCAGCGCGATGTGGCTGTCGTCCAGGTCGGGGCGGCCCAGGTCGACGGGGTGCGGCCAGCAGGCGGGCAGCGCGTCCCGGCCGCCGGTCACCTCGACGGCGGTACGCGGCAGCAGCAGCCACCGCAGCGCAAAGCGCGGGGCGAACTCCGGTGCGTACGCGCGCAGTTGAGCCTCGTCCAGCCCGGAGCGGCCGCGCGAGACCGGGTACACCGGGTGGTCGAGGCGGGCCGCGAGCGCGTCATGGGCGAGGCCGGCGGTCAGGCCCGCCCAGCGGGCCGGGTCCGGGCCGTGCCGGTCGGCCAGCGCGGCGGACAGCTCGTCCTGCGTGGCGGCGTGCAGCCGCAGCGTCTCCAGGGTCTGCCGGCACTCCTGGGTGAAGGCGTCGAACCCCTCGTGGTCGAGCGGGTCGGCGAGCGCCCGCACCGCGCCGAGGATTTCGTCCAGGGTGCTCAGCCGGGCGCCGTCGGACTCGCGGACGAGCAGCGGCAGCCGGGCGGCGTACTCGGCCTGGTACCCGTCGGGGGCCAGCGGCAGCAGCAGCGCCTCGCCGGCCTCGCCGGTCCCGGCACTGTCGGCGGGCAGCCGCAGCCAGGGCCCGTCCGGGCGCTCCAGTACGGTGCCGCGGGACCGCAGCCCCACGACGTCCTCGCGCAGCAGCGCGCTGAGCACGCGTATCAGCAGCTCGTGCTCTTCGGGTCCGCTGTCCGTCGCGGTCCCGGTTCTGAGGGTCTCCGTCGCGGCGGTCACGGGGTGATCTCCCAGCGCTCGGCGGCGAAGAACGCCTCGGCGGCCCGGTCCACGGCCTGCTGGTCGTTGCCGGTGGCACGCAGCACGCCGAGGTAGTCGCGGTTGGTGCGGTAGTGCGGGTGCTCGGCGCCGACCGCGCGCAGCGGACGGTACGTCAGGTGGACGCCGTCGACCGTGCGGTCCATCGGGCCGGGCGCCGCGGTGAGCGTGCCCGCCCGGTCGGCGAGGGCGTACTCCACCCGCGCGGCGGCGTCGGTGCGCGCGCTGAGGTCGGCCGGCAGCGGCTCGCCCAGGTGCGTACGGAGGATGTGCGCGAAGAGCGGGATGTCCAGCGCCTCGGCCAGCATCAGGTCGCACTGGTCGCCGATGGCGCGGTAGTTGACCTCGATGAGCCGGGCGCGGCCCTCGTGGACCACGAACTCGGTGTGGCAGGCGCCGAACCCGACGCCCAGGGCGTCCAGTTGGGCCAGTACCTGCGCGACGACCGGCTCCGGGTGGGCGGCGACGAACGTGTGCCGCTCCTCGATGAAGGCCGGGGGAGCGGAGAGGGCGCTGTGGAAGCCGCCGAGCACGTGCCGGGTCCGGCCGTCGCCCAGCGTCTCCAGGGTGTACAGCTCGCCGGCCAGGTACTCCTCGGCCACCAGCGCGGCTCCCGGGCGGCGGGAACGTATCTCCTTGGCCCGCTCGACCAGTTCGCCGGGCCCGTCGGCCAGGACGACGTCCTCGCTGGCCACGCCCTCGCGGGGCTTGACGACACAGGGGAACGGCAGGTCGGCGGTGGCCAGTACGTCCGGCTCCTCGTCGGGCGCGAGCTGGACCGACCGTACGGTGTCGGCGCCCGCGGCGGCGAGGTGGCGGCGCATCTCGGCCTTGTTCTTGGCGCGCAGCGTGGCGCGCCAGTCCTTGCCGGGCAGCCCGAAGTACTCGGCGGCCAGCGCGGCCTGGGTCTGCAGGTGGTCGCTGTTGGTGAAGACCGCGTCGGTGGGGCCGTGCGCGGCGATCCGGCTGATGACGGCGCGGACGTCATGGACGTCGCACTCGAGGATCTCGATCTGGGGGTATTTCTCCCGGTGGGCGGCGGGCTGGTCCGTCAGCACGGTGACATCGATGCCGAGGTGGGTGGCCGCGGGCAGGAAACCGTCGGTGACCGAGTCGGTGGGGTTGAGTGCGAGCAGGTGCATCCGCATGAGCGGGGACCCCTTCTGGTTCGGGGGCGGTGCGGGGA
>NZ_NHSG01000465.1:0-10401 GCF_020024005.1 Streptomyces purpurogeneiscleroticus | reverse complement strand
CTGTGGGGGCGGCGCGGGACGGGCGCGCGACACTGACCACGGGCGCGGCGGCCCCCGGCGACCCTCGGCCGGTCGCCGGGGGCCGCCGCGTCGGGCCATGAGCGGTATCGGGCTATGAGCGGTATAGGGATTCCGGTGGTTCTGCCGGGGGCCCGGGCGGTGTTCCCTGGTGGGGCAGGGCGGCGCGACCGGCCGCCGACTTCGACCTCAGGGGTGGAACCGCACATGAAGGAAGCTGGTGCCGAGCGGCAGTCCGGGACGCGGACCGAGCGGCTGACCGTCAACGGGCGCGGCTACGCCTGGCCCGCCCGGCCCGTCGTCGTGGTGTGCATCGACGGCAGCGAGGACGCCTATCACGAGCGGGCCATCGCCGACGGCCGGATGCCGTTCCTGGAGCGGATGCTGCGGGACGGCAGCGATCTGCGCGCGGACTGCACGATGCCGTCCTTCACCAATCCCAACAATCTCTCCATCGCGACCGGGGTGCCGCCGTCGGTGCACGGCATCTGCGGGAACTACTTCTACGACCCGGCCGCCGACGCCGAGGTCATGATGAACGACCCGGAGCTGCTGCGGGCGCCGACGCTGTTCGCGGAGTTCTCGCAGGCCGGCGCGGAGGTCGCGGTGATCACCGCGAAGGACAAGCTGCGCCGGCTGCTGGGCAAGGGCCTCAAGGACGGCATCTGCTTCTCGGCGGAGAAGGCCGACCGGGTCACGCAGCAGGACAACGGCATCGAGAAGGTGCTGGAGCGGGTCGGCATGCCACTGCCGTCGGTCTACAGCGCCGAGCTGAGCGAGCTGGTGATGGCGGCGGGCGTGGACGTGCTGGAGCGGGACCGCCCGGAGCTGACGTATCTGTCGCTGACGGACTACATCCAGCACAAGCACGCCCCCGGCTCCCCCGTCGCGAACGACTTCTACGCCATGCTGGACGGCTACTTCGCACGGATCGACGCGCTGGGCGCCGTGCTGGTCGTCACCGCCGACCACGGGATGAACGCCAAGAGCGACGGCGACGGGGACGCTCAAGTGGTGTTCCTGCAGGACGAGTTGGATGACCGGCTCGGGGCGGCCGCGGCGCGTGTCGTGCTGCCCATCACCGACCCGTACACGGTGCACCACGGCGCGCTCGGCTCGTACGCGACGGTGCACCTCCCGCAGGGCGCGGACGCGGACGCGCTCCGCGCCGAACTGGCCCGCCTCGACGGGGTGTCCGAGGTGATGGGCCGGGAGCGGGCCTGCGTCCGCTTCGAGCTGCCGGGCGACCGCATCGGCGAGCTGGTCGTCATCGCCGAACGCAACACCGTACTGGGCACCACCCCCGCCCGGCACGACATCTCCGGGTTCAAGGAGCCGCTGCGCTCGCACGGCGGGCTGACCGAGCAGCGCGTGCCGTTCCTGGTCAACGCGCAGGTCGGACCGGTCCCCCAAGGCCACCGGCTGCGTAACTTCGACAGTTACTGGGTGGGCACGTCGGTGGCGGCGGGGGTGCCGCTCACCGGCTGACCCACCGTCACACCCAAACTGGCTGACGCACCGTCACACCAACCCCCCTCATACGGACAGCACCACCCGGCCCCGGCGTGCCGCCGAGGCGCGCGCCGGGGCCCCGTCATGCCCGAATCCAGGCCGAGGGACAGGACTCCGCCATGGCCGACCTCGCACCGCAGTCCGTACCATCACCAAGACCCGGCCCGCCGCTCTCCACGCGGGAGGCGCTGAGGGGGATGACCCGCTGGCGCCGGCAGATCTTCGCGGTCACCTGGCTCGCGTACGCGGGCTTCTACTTCGTCCGCCAGGCGTTCTCGGTCGCCAAGCTCGGCATACTGGACGACCCCCTGGTGAACGGGGTGCTGACCGAGCAGGTACTCGGCGTGCTGGACGCGGTGTATCTGGCGGCGTACGCGGCCGGGCAGTTCCTGTGGGGGATGTGGGCCGACCGCTTCGGGCCGCGGGTGGTGGTCGCCGGCGGCATGATCGGCGCGGTCGTCGCCGCGTGCGCGATGGGGATCAGCAGCGCCGTGCTGGTGTTCGGCGGGGCGATGGTGCTCCAGGGGCTGGCGCAGTCGACGGGCTGGGCGCCGCTGTGCAAGAACATGGGCAGCTTCTTCACGGTGCGCGAGCGCGGCCGGGTGCTCGGCATCTGGAGCAGCAACTACGCGTTCGGCGGGCTCGCCGCGCCGCCGTTCCTGGGCTGGTGGGCGTACGAGGTCTTCGACAGCTGGCACGCGGCGTTCCTCGCGGGCGCGGCGACGCTGGCCGTCGTCCTGGTGCTGTTCCTGGTCTTTCAGCGGAACACGCCGCAGGACGTGGGGCTGCCCGACCCGAACCGTACGGAGGAGGAGCCCGCAGCAGTCCCCTCCCCCCGGCAGCCCGCGCTCACCCTGTACAAGGAAGCACTGCGCGACCGCATGGTGCTGACGCTCGGCGCCGCGTACTTCCTGCTCAAGCCGGCCCGGTACGCGATCCTGCTGTGGGGCCCGGTGATCGTCAGCCGGCAGCTGCCGGAGGTCGGCAAGGTGGGGGCCACGCTCATCCCGGTGGCGTTCGGTGTCGCGGGCGTGCTCGCGCCGATCGTGATCGGCTGGGTCTCCGACACCGTCTTCCGGTCCCGCCGGGTGCCGCCGTGCGTCCTGGCGCTGGCGCTGCTGACCGTCGCGCTCGCGCTGTTCATGCCGCTGACGGCGACCGGCAGCGCGGTGGTGATGATCGCGGTGCTGGCGGTGATCGGGCTGGCCGTGTACGCGGCGGACGCGATGATCAGTTGCGTCGCGGCGGTGGACTTCGGCAGCGCCGGCGGCGCGGGCACGGCCGCCGGGCTGGTCAACGGCTGCGGCTCGGTGGGCGCCATCCTCGGCGGCCTGCTGCCCGGCTTCCTCTCCGGCACCGCGCTGTTCTACGGTTTCGCGGCCGCGGCGCTCCTCGCGGGTCTGCTGATGCTCCCGCAGTGGAACCGCGTCCCCGCAGCGGCCGCATGAGCCGGGGCAGCTTCCTCATTGATCCATCCACGGTGCACCACCACTCAAGAGGGGATCATCCATGGCGACTCATCGTTGTGACACCGCCGTCGTCGGGGGCGGCATCGTCGGACTGGCGCACGCCCTCGCGGCAGCGAAACGCGGCGACCGCGTGGTCGTCTTCGAGCGCGACGACCACTCCGTGGGCGCGTCCATCCGTAACTTCGGCATGATCTGGGCGGTGGGCCAGCAGCGCGGCGCGGTGTACGAGCGTGCCCTGCGCAGCCGTGAGATCTGGCTGGAGGTGGCGGCGAAGACCGGGCTGTGGGCGGCCCCGACCGGATCGTTGCATCTGGCGCACCGTCCCGACGAGGCCGCGGTGCTGGAGGAGTTCGTCGCCACCACACCCGCCGCGAGAGAGCGCGGTACGGAAATGCTCTCCGCCAAGGAGGCGGTGGCCCGCAGCCATGCGGCGCGCCCGGACGGGCTGCTGGCCGCGATGTGGAGTCCGACGGAGCTGAACGTCGACCCGCGGCATGCGATCCCGGCGGTCGCGGCGCATCTGTCCGAGGAGTACGGCGTGGACGTGCGCTTCGGCACGACCGTGCGCGGCATCGGTATGCCGACGGTCTCGACCACGGCCGGCGACTGGCGCGCCGACCGGGTCTTCGTCTGCAGCGGCAATGACTTCGAGACGCTGTACCCGGAGGTGTTCGCGGCGAGCGGGCTGGTCCGCTGCAAGCTGCAGATGCTGCGGACGGGGGTGCAGCCCGGTGGCTGGCAGCTGGGGCCGATGCTGTGCGGCGGGCTGACGCTGCTGCACTACGCGGCGTTCGAGGGCCTGGCGGCGCGGGCGGCGCTGGACGCGCGGCTGCGGGCCGAGCTGCCGTTCCACCGGGACAACGGCATCCATGTACTGCTGTCGCAGACGGCGGACGGGCGGCTGACGATCGGTGACAGCCATGCGTACGCCACGACCCACGACCCGTTCGAGAGCGAGGAGATCAACGCGGCGATCATGGAGTATCTGGCGGGCTTCGCCCGGCTGCCGGACACCACGATCACCGAACGCTGGTCCGGCTTCTACCCGTCCCTGCGCGACGGCCGCACGGAGCTGGTGGTCGACCCGGAGCCGGGGGTGACCGTGATCAACGGTGTCGGCGGGGCGGGGATGACGCTGTCGTTCGGGCTCGCGGAGGAGAACGTCGCGGGGCACTGAGCACAGTACGCGGGCGAGTACGCGGGCGGGCCCGGCGGATTTTCTCCGCCGGGCCCGCTCCGTGCACGTGTGGCGTCCTTGGGCGATCAGGCCGCCGGGGCCGGGTAGGTCGGGTACTCCACCCCGGAGACGTGCTGGACGACGCGGATGACCTGGCAGGAGTAGCCGAACTCGTTGTCGTACCAGAGGTAGAGGATCGCGTTGTCGCCCTCGACCTTGGTGGCGCCGGCGTCGACGATCGAGGCGTGGCGCGAGCCGATGAAGTCGTTGGAGACCGCGTCGGGGGCGCTGGTGAAGTCGATCTGGCGGCGCAGCGGCGAGGTCAGCGACACCTCGCGGAGGTGGTCGAGGACCTCCTCGCGGGTGGTCTCGCGGGCGAGCTGGAGGTTGAGGATCGCGATCGAGACGTCCGGGACCGGGACGCGGATCGAGCTGCCGGTGATCTTCGCCTTGAGGTCGGGCAGCGCCTTGGCGACGGCGGAGGCGGCGCCGGTCTCGGTGATGACCATGTTGAGCGGCGCGGAGCGGCCGCGGCGCTCGGACTTGTGGTAGTTGTCCAGCAGGTTCTGGTCGTTGGTGAACGAGTGGACGGTCTCCACATGGCCGCGCACCACGCCGTACTCGTCCTCCATCGCCTTCAGCGGCGGGACGATCGCGTTGGTGGTGCAGGAGGCGCAGGAGAGGATCTGCTCGTCCGGCTTGACGGTGTCGTGGTTGACGCCGTGGACGATGTTCGGGACGTCGCCCTTGCCCGGGGCGGTCAGGACGACCTTCTCGACGCCGGGGCGCAGGTGCTTGGACAGCCCCTCGCGGTCGCGCCACTTGCCGGTGTTGTCGATGAGGATGGCGTCCTTGATGCCGTACGCCGTGTAGTCGACCTCGGACGGGTCGTTGGCGTAGATCACCTTGATCTCGTTGCCGTTGGCGATGATCGTGTTGTTCGCCTCGTCAACGGTGATCGTGCCCTGGAACTGGCCGTGGATCGAGTCGCGGCGCAGCAGCGAGGCGCGCTTCACGATGTCCTGCTCGCCGCCGCCGCGGACCACGATGGCGCGCAGCCGCAGGCCGTTGCCGGAGCCGGCCTTCTCGATGAGCAGGCGGGCGACGAGGCGCCCGATGCGGCCGAAGCCGTAGAGGACGACGTCGCGTCCCTCGCGGCACTCGATCTTGTTGGCACCGGTGGCGCCGGCGACGGCCTCGGCGGTGAACTCCGCCACCGAGAGACCACGGTCGTCCGCGCTGTACGTCTCGGCGAGCCGGCCGATGTCGATCTGCGAGGGACCGAGGTCGAGCGTGGCGAGGGCCTGCAGGAACGGGAAGGTCTCGGTGACCGAGAGCTCCACGCCGGCGATCTGCCGGGCGAACCGATGAGTCTTGAGGATGCTGACCACCGACTTGTTCACCAGGGAGCGGCTGTGGAGCAGGACGGTGACGTCCCGCTCCCGGTGCAGCTTCCCGATGATCGGGATCATCGACTCCGCGATCTCCTCGCGGTTCTTCCAGTTGGTGAACGAGTCGTCATTGACAGCAGTCACAAGTTCATCTTTCGAGCTAGGCGGTGCTCACATGATAACCCCCTTCTCATTTGATCACTCCATCGGTCCCGCTGCGGCTCTCACCTCGCAGCCGCCCGATGGCCGCCTAATAGCTGATGCAGGCCGAGTGCCACTCCGTGTAGAAGTCCCAGACCTGCGGCGAGCACTCCGGCGGGCCGTACTGGGACGCCTTGGCGCCGACGTGCGGGAGGTGCGCGTACGCGCCCACGCCTGGACGGTTGACGTGCAGCATTCCGGCCTCGAAGCGCTCGATGGCCTCGAAGGCGCGGGACTGCGAGGCGGTGAAGATCGTGCCGGACATGCCGTACTTGACCGAGTTGGAGATCCGCATCGCGTCGTCGAACCCGTCCGCGTCGACCACCGCGAGCACCGGCCCGAAGACCTCCTCCTGGGCCAGCTCGCTGTCCCAGGGCACGTCGCGGATGACGGTGGGCTGGACGTAGCAGCCGTCGGGCAGCCCGTCCCCGGTCGCCCGGCCGCCGCCGCACAGCACCTTGCCGCCGTCGCGCTGCGCCCCGGCGACGGCCGCCAGCGCCGCGTCCAGCCGTGCGGTGTTCACCACGGGGCAGATCTGCGAGGCGGGGTCGTCGCCCGGGCCGACCTTCATGCCCGCCACCCGGGCCACCAGCTTGTCCAGGAAGGCGTCCCGCACCCGGACGTCCACGACGGCCCGACTGGTGGCGCTGCACCGCTGCCCGGCCTGCCCGAACGCGCCGTGCACGACCGCGTCGACCGCCCCGTCCAGGTCCGCGTCGTCCAGCACGATCACCGCGTTCTTGCCGCCGAGCTCCAGCTGGGTACGGAGCAGCCGGTGGGCGCCGCCCGTGTGGATGGCGGTGCCGACGGGCAGCGAGCCGGTGAAGCTGATGCCGGCGACGGACGGGTTCGCGACCAGCGCCTCACCCGCCGCGACATCGCCCTGGACCAGGTTGAGCACGCCGTCGGGCAGACCCGCCTCGTGGAAGACCTCGGTGAGCAGGGCCGCGGTGAGCGGGGTGAGCGGCGAGGGCTTGAAGACGGCCGTGCAGCCGGAGAGCAGGGCCGGGGCGACCTTCCACATCGGGATGGCGAGCGGGAAGTTCCACGGCGAGACCAGGCCGACGACGCCGATGGGGCGCCGGAAGGTGTACGCGAACGTACGGTCCTCCTCGGCGGGCGCGGTGACGCCGCCGAGGAGCCGCGCCTGGCCCACGGTGAAGTCCAGCACGGCGCGGGACCGGGCCACCTCGCCGCGGGCCTCGCGGAGGAGCTTGCCCTGTTCGCGGGTGATGGCGCGGGCGAATTCCTCGGCGCGCTCGGTGAGGAGGCGGCCCGCCTCGGCGAGGATCGCGGCGCGCCGGATGGGGCCCATGGCGCGCCAGGCGGGCAGGGCAGCGGCCGCGGCGTCCGCCGCGCGGTCCACGTCGACGCCACCGGACTCGGCGAACTCGCCGAGGTGATCGCTCAGATCGGCCGGGTTGATGTTCGTACGGGTCTGCCCCGATTCGGCCGGGCTCCACCGGCCGTCGATGAAGTTCAGCAGGTGATGCGCCGCGATGGGCTGCCGCCCCGATACGTCTGCCATGCCTCGTCCCTTCGCTGGACTTTCGCCGGTCGTTCGCCGGACAGCTGTCGGCCACTGGGCTGCCGCCAGGCTGTCCCAGCGAACGCCGGGGCACCATCCGGGAATTGGCAATGCCCCCGATAGCGCTCCCCTATCTGGCACCGTGACGTCGGGCGCGGCTGGCACCCTGCCGCGCGCCGAACGGTGCCGCACTGATCGCTGACTTCAGGAGGCTCCATGACCCGGCCGTTCCGTTTCGGTGTCAATACACTCGCGATCGCCTCGGGCGCGGAATGGCGCGCCAAGTGCCGCAGGGCGGAGGCAATCGGTTACGACGTGCTGCTCGTACCGGACCATCTGGGGATGCCGGCGCCGTTCCCCGCGCTGGTGGCCGCGGCCGAGGTCACCGAGCGGCCGCGGGTGGGCACGTTCGTGCTGAACACCGGCTTCTGGAACCCCGCGCTGCTGGCCCGCGAGGTGGCCACCACCGACGCGCTCACGGACGGCCGCCTCGAACTGGGCCTGGGCACCGGGTACGTACGTGCCGAGCACGAGTCGGCGGGGCTGCCCTGGGGCGAGCCGGGCGAGCGGGTCGACCACCTGACCCGCACGATCGAGGAGCTGGACCGGCTGCTGGGCGACCCGGAGCACGTCCCGCACGCCGCGCAGAAGCCCCGGCCGCCGCTGCTGATCGGCGGGAACGGCCCGCGGATGATGCGGCTGACGGCGCGGCACGCGGACATCGCGGCGTTCCAGGGCGGCCGGCAGGCGCCCGGGAAGCCGGAGGGCGTCCTGGAGCTGGCCTCGGCGGAGCAGCTGGACGCGACGGTCGCCCGGTACGCGGAGGCGGCGGCGGACCGCGCGGAGCCGGCCGAACGCAACATCCTCGTCCAGCGCGTGGTGATCACCCATGACCGCAGGGCGGCGGCCCGCGAGTTCGCCGCCCATGACATCGGCCTGGACGAGGAGCAGCTGCTGGACGCGCCGACGCTGCTGTTCGGCACGGTCCGGCAGATCGCCGACCAGCTCCGCGAGCGCCGGGAGCGGTACGGCTTCTCCTACGTCACGGTGCTGGACGCGGCCCTGGAGACGTTCGCCCCGGTCATCGAGGAACTGCGGGGCAGCTGAGCCGCGCGCCGTCCGCTCATGAAGCCCGGCCCGGTTCCAGTACCGGTACCGCTTCCAGTACCAGGACGGCGAGGTCGTCGTCGATCGGGTCGGGGCTGAAGTCGTGGGCCGCCTGCCGCACCCGCTCCGCGACGGCCTTGGCGCCCAGGCCCGCGCAGCCGCGCAACACCTCGGCCAGGCCGTCGTTGTCGTCCAGCTGCCGGTTGCCCCGGCGGCGTTCGGTCACGCCGTCGGTCACGCACAGCAGCGTCTCGCCCGGCGCGAGGTGGAAGGAGTTGGCGCGGAATTCCGCGTGCTCGTCGATGCCGAGCAGCATCTGCGGTTCGGCGGCCGTTGCCACCGTGCCGTCGGCCGACAGCCGCAGTGGCAAGGGGTGCCCGGCGCTGGCCACGGTGACGCGCGCGCCGCCGGCGACCGCGTCGGGCTCCAGCTCCCCGTACAGCAGGCTCAGGAAGCGGGAGCCGACCTGCTCCCCGCCGACCACCACCGCTTCCGCGCCCTCCTCCGCCATGGCGAGATTGAGCCGGCCGAGCAGGGCCTCGACGCCGTGGCCCTCGCGTGCCAGCAGCCGTACGAGGTGGCGGGCCAGGCCGGTGACGGACATCGCCTCCAGGTCGTGCCCGCACACGTCGCCGAGCAGGAAGCACCAGCGGCGGTCGCCCATGGGGAACAGGTCGTAGAAGTCGCCGCCGACGCTCTGCCCCTCGCCGTGGGGCTCGTACACCAGCGCCGTGTCGACGCCCGGGATGGCCGCGAGGGACGTGGGGAGCTGTCGGCGCTGGAGCGAGTGACTGATGTCCGCCTGCCGGGTGTAGTGACGGGCGGTGACCACCCCCTGGGCCACCCGCCGCGCCACGTCCTGCGCGAGGCGCACCACGTCGCCGGTCAGCCGCGGCAGTCCCGCCCGTCCGATGAGCAGCGCACCGTGGCACCGCCCGGCCGCGACCAGCGGGAACATCAGCGCCGAGCCGCCCTTGCCGGAGCTGTCCGCCGCCTCCGGCCAGGGCCAGACGATGACGGTGGTGCTCAGCGTGGCGGGCGGCGGGCGCTCCTCCTCCAGGGCCTGGCGGAGCGTGCGGATGCGCTCCTCGTCGCGGTGCCAGACGCGGGAGAGCCGCATCCGGCCCTGGGTGGTGGTCAGCCATACGCCGCACCAGTCGGCGATCCTGGGGACCATCAGCTGTCCGGTGAGCGCCGCGATCATGTCCTCGTCGAGCTGCCCGGCGAGCAGCTCGCTGACCTCGGCGAGGAAGGACTGTCCCGCGGAGTCGGGTCCCTCGGTGGCCGGACCACGGCGGTCGGCCGGTACGGCGTCGCGGACCGCCGCCGCGAGGGCGTCGCCGGGGCCGGGCCGGGCCTCCATGGGGGTGTCCAGCCGGAACCACACGGTCTTCTCGCTGTGCTGGCAGGTCACGCCCCAGGATTCGGCCAGCGCGCGCAGCAGCCGAAGGCCGTGGCCGCGCAGGTGGTGCCAGAGATCCTGTCCGTCGTGATCGGCGCCGGAGGTGTAGCGGTCCACCACGTCGACCACGACGCCCACGTGCGGTGTCCCGCCCGGGGCGGACGGGGCGGGGAAGCCGTCCCCGGTGTCGAGGCGGCAGCCGACCTCGACCTCGAATCCGCCCTGCGCGGTGGCGGCGGTGGTCAGCTCGCTGACGAGGAGCACGGCGTCGTCGACGAGCCCGTCATTGATCGCCGGTGACCCGCTGATCGCCAGTGTCCCGGGGAGAGCCGGCTCGGCCAGTCCGGTGAGGGCGACGCGCAGGAACCTGCGGGCCGCGGAGGGCGCGAGCGCGTTGGCGGGCAGCCGGATCCGCGGCATGGAATCCCGCAGGTCGGAGGAGGTCCCCATAGGCGACTCCCGGCTCGGTTCCGGTGCTCGGCTCGCTCAATGAATGTAGCCTAAATCGCACCCAAGAGGTACATATGGTTTTATTGGCCGATTGAGGATCTTCCATTATGGAACGCGCTTCGGAATCCACGCCGGACAGCCCACCC
>NZ_NHSG01000464.1:0-10443 GCF_020024005.1 Streptomyces purpurogeneiscleroticus | reverse complement strand
TCAGCTGCTTCAGCTGCATCAGGCAGAACGAGATCGGCAGGCAGGCGCGCGGGAAGTGCAGCGCCCGCACCAGGCCGAGATTGCCCGAGATCGCCCGGGTCCCCGCCAGCACCGAGCTCTGCGTGAACGTGAAGATGAAGACGCCCGTCACCAGGAACGGCACGAAGTCCGGCACGCCCCGGCTGGTGCCGAGGAGCAGGCCGAAGATCAAGTAGTAGACCAGCGCGTTCAGCAGCGGCGTGGCCACCTGCCACAGCTGGCCCAGCTTGGCCTGGCTGTACTGGGCGGTCAGCTTGGCGCTGGAGAACGCCGAGATGAAGTGACGCCGCTGCCAGAGCTGACGGACGTACTCCGGCAGGCTCGGCCGGGCGCCGCTCTGCGTCAGCCCGTACTTCTGGGCCAGCTGCACCGGCTCGAGCCCACCTTCGGGGCCCCGCGGCGCATTCATGGCGACCGCACTGTCGTGCCTGGTCTCGCTCACAGTTGACACTTTCGTCCTCAAGGTGCGCTTCCCAGGGGTGCCACAGGCTCTGGGTACCCCCGGGTCGCGCCGGATGCTGCTCTCCGACCCGAGCTTGTCAGATGACCGGCGGCCGGCCCAGTCGGGTCAGGCGCCACACGGTACGCCACTTCATGGGGCGCCTGGGGCCGCACGAGGTGGTCCAGCCCTCCTTGAAGCCGCCCAGCCAGGCCCGCAGCCCCGGCAGGGACGGGCGCCTGGCCAGCGTCAGCAGCAGCCATACCCCGAGGTAGACCGGGACCAGCGGCGCGGGGAGGTTCCGGCGGGCCAGCCACACCCGATTGCGCGCCACCATCCGGTGGTAGACGGCGTGCCGGGTGGGCGCCATGGTCGGGTGCAGCAGGACCATGTCGGCGCGGTAGTCGATCATCCAGCCCGCGTCCAGGGCCCGCCAGGCGAGGTCGGTCTCCTCGTGTGCGTAGAAGAAGTCGTCGGGCAGCCCGCCGACCTCGTCGAAGACCTTCGTGCGGACCGCGTTCGCGCCGCCGAGGAAGGTCGTGACGCGCGAGGAGCGCAGCGGGTCGGCCGCGCGCAGCCGCGGTACGTGGCGGCGCTGGGTCTCCCCGGTGTCCGGGTCCGCGATGCGGAAGCTGATGATGCCCAGCTTCGGGTCGCGGGCGAACGCCTCGCGGCACAGCTCGGCGGTGTCCATGTTGGCGAGCAGGCCGTCGTCGTCCAGGAAGAGCAGGACGTCCTTGTCGGCGCCGGCGGGGCCGAACGCCTCGATGCCGACGTTCCGGCCCGCCGGGATACCGACGTTCTCCGGCAACTCCACGGTCCGTACGCCCTCGGGCAGCTCCGGCAGCGGCGAGCCGTTGCCGACGACCACCACCTCGACCGCGTCGCCGTTCTGCTTGGCGACGGAGTCGAGGAGCGCGCGCAGCTCCTCGGGGCGGTTGCCCATGGTGAGGACGACCGCGCCGAGCTTCAGGTTCTGTGGGGTGTGGATCACTTGAGCCTGCTTGAAGCCAGGATGGACACGAGGTGGAGCAGCGTCTGGAGGAGCGCGATACCGGCCAGCACGGCGACGCCGAGCCGCGAGAAGAACAGGTCGTCCCTGATCGCGTCCAGGACCGCCAGGACCAGGATCAGCAGGGACGCCTCGATCCCGAGGATCAGCCGGTGGAACTTGAGCGCCCCGGCGGCCTTGCGGGCCAGCGCCATGCCGGACGAGCGCGGCTCGGACGCCGCCTCCTTGACCGGCGGCAGCCCGTTCTGGTGCCGGGCGACGCCGACGAGGTCGGTCTCCGCCTTGACCAGGATGGCGCCGAGCGCCGCGAGGGTGCCGAGAAAGGCCCAGAGCCAGTCGATCCGCCCGGAGCCGAACAGGTCGGCGGCGCGCAGGCCGAAGCCGACGAGGACCGCGGCGTCGGTCAGGTAGGCACCGACCCGGTCCAGATACACGCCGCCGAGCGAGTACTGCTTGCGCCAGCGGGCGATCTCGCCGTCGACGCAGTCGAGCAGCAGGTACAGCTGGACCGCGACCACGCCGAGCACGGCCCCCCACACCCCCGGCACCAGCAGTGCCGGGGCGGCGAGGACGCCGAAGACGGTCATCAGGTAGGTCAGCTGGTTGGGCGTGACCCGCGTGTTCACCAGGTGCCGGTCGATGCGCAGCGAGATCTCGCGCATGTAGAGCCGGCCGCCCCAGTGCTCACCGCTCCGCCGGTCCTTCACCCCCTCCGGGTGAACGACCGGCCGGAGTTCAGCTACCGATGGTTTTGGCATAGTCGGCGTATGCGTCCCTGATCTGGTCGGCGGACAGGTCCAGGTGTTCGAGGATCGTGTAACGGCCCGGCCGCGTCTGCGGGGCGTACTCCACCACCTGGACGAACTCGTCCACGGTGAAGCCGATCTCCTCCGGCAGGACCGGAAGGCCGTGCCGGCGCAGCACCTGCGCCATGTACGCCGACTCCTCGTGCGCCCCGCGCAGATGCATCGCGAAGGCCGCACCCAGGCCGCACTGCTCGCCGTGGCTGGCAGCGCGCTTGGGGAAGAGCAGGTCGAAGGCGTGGTTGATCTCGTGACAGGCACCGGACGCCGGACGCGAGTCGCCGGAGACGGACATCGCGATACCGGTGAGGACCAGGCCCTCGGCCAGCACCTGCAGGAAACCGTCGTCGCCGACGCCACCGGGGTGGCGCAGCACTGCCTCGCCCGCCTGGCGCGCCATCGCGGCCGCGAGACCGTCGATGTCCTCGCCGCGCTCGCGCGCCGCGAGCTCCCAGTCGCGGATCGCGGAGATGTTGGACAGGGCGTCGCCGATGCCGGAGCGCACGAAGCGGACCGGGGCCTCGCGGATGATGTCGAGGTCGATGACGACCGCTATCGGGTTCGGCACGCCGTACGAGCCGCGGCCCGCGTCGTTGTCGAGGGTCGCGACCGGCGAGCACAGGCCGTCGTGCGACAGGTTCGTCGCGACGGCGACCAGCGGCAGGCCCACGCGCGCCGCGGCGAACTTGGCGCAGTCGATGATCTTGCCACCGCCGAGGCCCACGACCGCGTCGTAGCGCCCCTTCTTCTTCATGGCGTCGGCGAGCTTGATGGCGTCGTCGAGCGTGCCACCGTCCACCTCGAACCACTCGGCGCTGGGCAGCGCCGGCGCGAGCCGCTCACGCAGCACCGCGCCGGAGCCGCCGCTGATGGCGATGGCGAGCTTGCCGGACGACGAGATCCTCTGGTCGGCGAGGACGCCGGCCAGGTCGTTGAGCGCCCCCGGCCGGATGTCGACGACGACTGGCGAGGGGATGAGCCTCGTCAGTACTGGCATGCGATTTCACGGCCCTTCGCGAGGTCGTCGTGGTTGTCGATCTCGACCCACTTGACGTCGCCGATCGGGGCCACGTCGATCCGGAAGTCGCGGTTCACGAGCTCCTGGTAGCCGTGCTCGTAGAACTGCTGCGGGTCCGCCTCGAAGACGGTCTTCAGCGCGTCGGCCAGCTCGTCGGCGGCCTCGCCCTCGATGAGGGTGACGCCGATGTACTCACCGGTCGCCTCGGCCGGGTCCATCAGCTTGGTGATCTTCGTCATGCCCTTCTCGGGGTCGACGACGACCTTCATCTCCTCGTCGGCCAGGTCCTTGACCGTGTCCAGCGCGAGGATGATCTTCTTGCCGTCGCCGCGCGCGGCGAGCAGGGTCTTCTCGACGGAGACCGGGTGCACGGTGTCGCCGTTGGCGAGGATCACGTCGTGCTTGATCGCGTCACGACCGCACCACAGGGAGTAGGCGTTGTTCCACTCCTCGGCCTTGTCGTTGTCGATCAGCGTGAGCTTGAGGCCGTACTTCGCCTCCAGCGCCTCCTTGCGCTCGTACACGGCCTCCTTCTTGTAGCCGACGATGATCCCGACCTCGGTCAGGCCGATCTCCGCGAAGTTGCCGAGGGTGAGGTCGAGGATGGTGGTGTCACCATCGACCGGCACCAGGGCCTTCGGCAGAGTGTCGGTGTAGGGACGCAGACGCCGTCCGGCGCCGGCCGCCAGCACGAGGCCGATCATGCGGGTTCTCCTTCGTCGTGTACGGCGGGTGCATGGGAGGACACCCAGAAGCGGATGCTCTCGATGAGCACCAGCAGCGCCAGGGCCCCCGCGAGGACCGTGAGCGCAATTGTGAAACCTGAGGTGGGCAGTGCGGCCGCCGCCACCGAGACCACGAGGGCACGGCCCTCGTGTCCGCCGGTCGCCCGCACCAGAGAGCGCGGAGGCGCGCCGCTGCCGCCGCGGATGCGGTACACCGTGTCGTAGTGATGGTAGGCGACCGCGGCCACCAGCCCGAATGCCGCCGGCAACGCTCCGTTCACCTCGGAACGGGCCGCAATCACCAGAATCGCGACGTATTCGCCGGTGCGGAAGAGCGGCGGTACGAGCCAGTCCAGCGCGCCCTTGAGGGGGCGGGCGACGGCCAGGCCGGAGAGTGCGGCGTAGACCAGCGCGGCGACGCAGACCCAGGGGCTGCCCCAGCCTGCGAAGGCGGCGGTGGCGATCATCACAGCGGCGCCGGCAGCGGCGATCACGGGCGCTGCGAAGCCGGGGAGTTTGCGCGCCGCGCCCTCGAAGGCGGCGGCGAAGCCCTCGGCGAGCGGCCCGGAGTCGCCGAGGTCGGCGAGGGCCTGCGCCGCCCGGTCGGTACGGCGCGCGCGGCGGGTCAGCGAGCGCAGCACCCGGCCGGCGGTCGTGTAGCAGCCGGCCAGCGCACAGCCGATGAGCAGCACGTAGAAGACGATGCGGGGCGTGGTGCAGGCGGTGAGGACCGCGATCAGGGCCCAGCGCTCACCGATCGGCAGCACGATCATCCGGCGGGCCCAGACCGTCCAGCCGACGCTGTCGAGCTTGTCGGAGAGGGCCGCGGTCGGGCTGGTGTTGGCGGTGGCGTCGTGGTTCGCCTCGGTGAAGGAGAAGTCGACGACGTGCCGGACCGTCTGCAGCACCATCGCGCCGAGCGCGAGCGCCCACACATCGTCGGTGCCGCCGCCGCGCGCCGCGCCGAGCGCCAGGCCCGCGTAGTACGCGTACTCCTTGGCCCGGTCGAACGTCGCGTCCAGCCAGGCGCCCATCTTCGAGTACTGCAGGGAGTAGCGGGCGAGCTGCCCGTCGGTGCAGTCCAGGACGAAGGAGAAGAGGAGGAGCAGGCCCGCGGCGATGAAGCCGCCGCGGGTCCCGGTGGCCGCGCAGCCCGCCGCGATCAGCGCGGTGAGCAGGGACGCGGTGGTGACCTGGTTGGGCGTGAAGCCGCGGCGGGCGCACCAGCGGGCGATGTAGCGGGAGTACGGGCTGATGCAGTACGTCGTGAAGAACCCGTCCCGGGCCTTCACGGCGGTGCGCAGACGCACGGCCTCCTCGTCCACGGCGCTCACCGCGGCCCGCGCCTCATGGCGCTGCTGTGCGCCGGAGGGTACGGAAGCGACCAGCGAGCCGAGCTCGGGGCGGTGCACCGATACGCCCTCGGCGTCCAACGCCTCCGCGACGGCGTCCGGGAGCCCGTCGGCGGAGTCCGCCGTGGCGAGCGCCCGGGTGAGCGCGGCGCGCGCCTCGGGCTGCGCCGTGAGCGCGCCGGCAACGGTGGCGGCCGGGAAACGCGGGTCGGTCAGCGCCAGCCGCAGGCTGTGCAGGTGACCGACGAACCGCGGGTCGACCAGTGCGACCCGCCGGCCTGCCGGGACCTCGGCCAGCAGCCGGGCCGCCTCGGCGGCGTCGGCCGCGCTGCGGACATCGAAGCCCAGCTCGCGCAGGTCGCCTTCGAGCGACGACCCGGCGACCGGCGCACCGGTGAGGATTGCGGTCGACAGACGAATTCACTCCCTGAATGCTGGCAAGGCCGCCGGCCGGTCCGCATTCGATACGAACTACCCGGGCAGCAGTCGTGGCACACCTCGGGCCCCGCAAGGGTCGGTGGCACGTCGGCAGAGGTTATCGGATCGCCGGATGCGGCCGTTCACCACGCATTCACCGGGCGGTGACCGTCCGGCGGTGGCATCTGCCGCGATCATCATGGTCGATCTTGCCGTCGATGAACAACTGCGGCCCTGGTTAGGGTGCCGGTTATGACATGGCTGATCACAGGTGGGACGGGTTATATCGGCGCGCATGTGGCGAGGGCCATGGCGGCGGCGGGTGAGAAGATCGTCGTACTGGACGACGTCTCCAGCGGATTCCCCGAGCGGCTGCCCGCGGGGGTGCCCCTCGTACGTGCTTCGGTACAGGACCGTGACGTGGTGGACGCCACGCTCGCGGAGCACGGCGTGACCGGCGTCATCCACCTCGCCGCGAAGAAGCAGGTCGGTGAGTCGGTGGAACAGCCGCTGACGTACTACCGGGAGAACGTGCACGGGCTGACCGTGCTGCTGGAGGCGGTGGCGGCGGCCGGCGTGCGGCGCTTCGTCCTCTCCTCCTCCGCGGCGGTGTACGGCATGCCGGATGTGGACCTGGTCACCGAGGACACCCCCTGCCTGCCGATGAACCCCTATGGCGAGACCAAGCTCGCGGGCGAGTGGCTGGTGCGCGCCGCGGGCCGGGCGCACGGCATCGAGACCGCATGCCTGCGGTACTTCAACGTCGCGGGCGCGGCGGCGCCGGAGCTGGCGGACGTCGGGGTCTTCAACATCATCCCGATGATGTTCGAGAAGGTCACGGCCGGCGAACCGCCGCTGATCTTCGGCGACGACTACGACACCCCCGACGGCACCTGCGTCCGGGACTACATCCACGTCGAGGACCTGGCCGACGCGCACGTTGCCGCCGCACAGCGGCTCACGGGCCAGGACGGCCCCGGAGACCTCACCCTCAACGTCGGCACCGGCCAGGGCGTCTCCGTGCGGGAGATGGCGGATCTCGTCCTCGGGATCAGCGGCCGCCAGGACCTGGCGCCCCTCGTCAAGGGGCGGCGGGCCGGCGACCCGGCGCGGGTGGTGGCCTCCTGCGAGCTGGCCACGAAGGAGCTGGGCTGGCGCGCGCGGCACGGCATCGACGCGATGGTCGCGTCGGCCTGGGAGGGCTGGTGCCTGCGGCACCCGGAGGCACGTGGGACGAGCGGAGAGGGCGTCCGGTCCGTCTGAGGCGGCGCGCGGCCCCTGCTGCGCGCCGCGGGTTCTGCCACGCCGCACATAAGGCGTCGCCGTACGCCTGATACGGGTGCTACTGGGGCAGACTTGACCATCGAGGACCGAGAAACGCGAAGGATGGGCATGCCGATCACACCTGCCAACGGACAGACCACCGGGACCGCCGCGATGACGGCGACGGACACGGCCGATGAGCCGATCATGCTGGAGTTGGTGGACGAGGACGGTAGAACGATCGGCACGGCGGAGAAGCTCGCCGCTCATCAGGCACCCGGGCAGCTGCACCGGGCCTTCTCCGTCTTCCTCTTCGACGAGCAGGGCCGGCTGCTGCTGCAGCGCCGGGCGCTGGGGAAGTACCACTCCCCCGGTGTGTGGTCCAACACGGCCTGCGGGCACCCGTATCCGGGCGAGAAGCCGTTCGCGGCCGCCGCCCGGCGCACCGCCGAGGAGCTGGGCCTCGCCCCGTCGCTGCTGGGCGAGGCCGGCACCGTGCGCTACAACCACCCGGACCCGGAGTCCGGGCTGGTCGAGCAGGAGTACAACCACCTCTTCGTGGGCCTGGTCCGGGACGCTCCGGAGCCGGACCCCGAGGAGGTCGGGGAGTACGCCTTCGTGACGCCGGACGAGCTGGCCCGGCGGCACTCCGAGGCGCCGTTCTCGGCGTGGTTCATGACGGTGCTGGACGCGGCGCGCCCGGCGATCCGGGAACTCACAGGGGCGACGGCGGGCTGGTAGGCGCGGGCACACGCGCGAGCGGCAGTTCGGCCCAGACGACCTTGCCGCCGCTCGCCGTGTGCTCCACGCCGCTCTTCCCGCCGGCCTCCGCCGTGATCATCTTGATCAGCCAGAGGCCGCGGCCGCCGACATCCTCCTCGTCGGCCTCCAGCGCCTTCGGGCGGTAGGGGTGGTTGTCCTCGACGGCGACCCGCACCCAGTCGGCGCCGACCGCGAGCTCGACGTCGATCTGCGGGGAGAGCAGGGCCGCGTGCTGCACCGCGTTGGTGACCAGCTCGGAAGTGATCAACAGCAGGCCGTCCACGATGTCGGGCCCCGTCGGTACGTGCTGGTCGCGGAGCAGATCCCGTACCGCGTGCCGCGCCTGTGGCACCGAGGACTCCAGTGCCGGAGCGGTGAACCTCCAGACACCTTCGTACGCGAGCGGGGCCGTCAGCTCCTCGGGGGGTTCGGCTGGGGGTCCGGAAGGCATCCTCACCCTTTGAGTGTTGGGAATCCCACCGTCCGGACTGGCCTGCTGACAAAAAGTCAGCACTTATCGACAGCTTCCGACCGCTTTTCTGCATGGCGATCACTCTGGGGATCGACTCTGACCCTTTTGTTCCTGTTTCAAGAACTGCCGGGAAGGGATACCTTTCTCCCGCTTCGCCCGGACCGGCTGCGGCGCGTCCCCGCGGAGAGTCCGTGCATACGCCAGAGGCCCCTTCCCGGAGGAAGGGGCCTCTGACACGCACTGTTGCGTCAGTAGCGGGGACAGGATTTGAACCTGCGACCTCTGGGTTATGAGCCCAGCGAGCTACCGAGCTGCTCCACCCCGCGTCGGTGAACACCACCTTACGGGTTACCTGCCACAGGGCCAAATCCATTACCGGACGCCGTACGGCGGCTTCCGGTCGGCGCTCGGGCGGGCCCGTGCGCCGGGCCCACACGCCTCAGCGCTCGGTGACCCGCCCGTCCGCCACCTCGATCCGCCGGGTCGTGTCCACCGCCTCCAGCAGCCGGCGGTCGTGGCTGACCAGCAGCAGCGTGCCGTTGTACGACGCGAGCGCGGACTCCAGCTGCTCGATCGCCGGGAGGTCGAGGTGGTTGGTCGGCTCGTCCAGTACGAGGAGATTCACCCCGCGGCCCTGCAGGAGGGCGAGCGCCGCCCGGGTCCGCTCCCCCGGCGACAGCGTGGCCACCGGGCGCAGCACGTGTCCGGCCTTGAGCCCGAACTTCGCCAGCAGCGTCCGGACGTCCGCCGGCGCCATGTCGGGGACGGAGTGACGGAAGGCGTCGACGAGCGGTTCGCCGGCTGCCTCCGGGCGCTGGAAGAGCTGGCCGCGGGCCTGCTCGATCTCCCCGACGACCACGCCGGGCCCCAGGTACGCCTGCCCCTCGTCCAGCGGGAGCCGGCCGAGCAGCGCGCCGAGCAGTGTCGACTTCCCGGAGCCGTTCGGGCCGGTGATCGCGACCCGGTCCGCCCAGTCGATCTGGAGGTCGACGGGGCCGAAGCGGAATTCGCCGCGCTTGAGGCACGCGCCGCGCAGCGTGGCGACCACCGCTCCGGAGCGCGGCGCGGCCGCGATCTCCATCCGCAGCTCCCACTCCTTGCGCGGCTCCTCGACGACGTCCAGCCGCTCGATCATCCGCTGCGTCTGCTTGGCCTTGGCGGCCTGCTTCTCGGTGGCCTCCACCCGGCCCTTGCGGCCGATCTTGTCGTTGTCGGGGGCCTTGCGGCGGGCGTTCTTGACGCCCTTCTCCATCCAGTTCCGCTGGAGGTGGGCGCGGGCTTCCAGGGACGCCTTGGTCTCGGCGTACTCCTCGTACTCCTCGCGGGCGTGCCGCCGGGCCCGCTCGCGCTCCTCCAGATACGCGGTGTACCCGCCGCCGAAGGTGTTCACCTGCTGCTGGGCCAGGTCCAGTTCGACCACCCGGTCCACGGTCCGGGTCAGGAACTCGCGGTCGTGGCTGACCAGGACGGTGCCGGCGCGCAGCCCGGTGACGAACCGCTCCAGCCGCTCCAGGCCGTCCAGATCCAGGTCGTTGGTCGGCTCGTCGAGGAGGAAGACGTCGTACCGGGAGAGGAGCAGGGAGGCGAGCGAGGCGCGGGCCGCCTGGCCGCCGGAGAGCGAGGTCATCGGCTGGTCCAGGCCGACCGCCAGGCCCAGCTGGGCCGCGGTCTCCTCGGCCCGCTCGTCCAGGTCGGCGGCGCCGAGCGCGAGCCAGCGCTCCAGGGCGGCCGCGTACGCGTCGTCCGCGCCCGGCTTCTCCTCGACCAGTGCCTGGGTTGCCTCGTCCAGCGCGGCCTGCGCGTCGGCGACGCCGGTGCGGCGGGCGAGGAACGCGCGCACGGACTCCCCCGGCCGCCGCTCGGGCTCCTGCGGGAGGTGGCCGACGGTCGCGGTGGCGGGGCTCAGCCGCAGGTCGCCCTCCTGCGGCGCTTCCAGCCCCGCGAAGAGCCGCAGCAGCGTGGACTTGCCCGCTCCATTGGCACCGACCAGCCCGATCACCTCGCCGGGCGCGACGACGAGGTCGAGCCCGGCGAAGAGGGTCCGGTCGCCGTGCCCGGCGGCGAGATTCTTGGCAACGAGGGTGGCAGACATCAGACCGCCGATCGTAGCGGCGGGGCGGGCGGGGGGCGCGCGGATATCG